>DATCSV010000428.1:0-10396 GCA_036568285.1 Flavipsychrobacter sp.
CTGCCCCTCATGTCCTTAGCCATTTTTTCCGGAGCGTTGTTGTCGTAGCCCTGGGGATTCTCGGCCGGTGTGCGCATATAACGCTCCGTATAAATATTGTCGTAATAGCGCCAGTTGCTGACCGGCGCTACCGCAATAGCCATTTTGAAAACACCATCTCCTTTGAACAGGCAGGTGCTGCTCATGAAGCCTCCATAGCTCCAACCCCATATCCCAATGCGGTTTTTGTCTACATAAGGCAATTTGCCCAGTTCTTTAGCCACTGCTATCTGGTCATCGCTTTCCAGCTTGCCCAGTTGCAGGTAGGTTTTCTTCTTGAACTCCTCGCCGCGCATACCGGTACCGGTACCATCGGCACAAACAATTATATACCCCTTTTGCGCCAGCATCTGGTGCCAGAAGTAGTTGTTTACCGGGTAGCGGTCTAACACCTGCTGAGAGCCGGGACCACTGTATTGAAACATAAGTACCGGGTACTTTTTATTTTTATCGAAGTCAGGCGGTGTTATCATCCAGGCATTCAGCTTGTCGCCATAAGCACCGGTAAACGTTGTGAACTGTAGTTTGCCCAATGCATATTCTTCCAGCTTGAGCGCGGACTTAATGTTGTCTTCCAGCGTACGTACGATTTTACCATTATTATCGCGCAGGTAATACACCGGTGGCTGATTTAATGTAGAATATTTATCGAGGAAATAGTTGTGACCCTCTATTGGTGTAATGCTATGGGTGCCACCTTCAGGAGTCAATAGTTGTTTACCCCTGCCATTCCAGTTAACTGCATACAGCTTTCTTTCCAGTGGCGTATTTTCAGCAGCAGTGTAGTAAACCTTTTTGCGTTTGGCATCTATACCTACTATCTGGTCTATGTCAAAATTGCCCGGAGTAAGGTCCTTCAATTCACGGGTTTTCCAGTTCCAGCTATACAGATGGTTGTATTCATCCCTCTCGCTGGTGAAGATGAACGTATTGCCACCGGGCAAAAACTCCAGGTTGTCATTTATGTCTATGTAATATTTATTCGTTTCCGTGTACACTACTTCGGACACGCCGCTACGGGCATCAGCCAATAATAACTCCAGGTGATTCTGCAGGCGATTGAGCCTGTATACGCATAAGACTGAAGGATCTTTCGTCCATTTGATACGCGGAATGTACTGGTCGGTCTCTTTACCGGTATGTACAGTAACTGAAGAGCCATCGGCCAGGTTGTGAATGCGGATCTCTACTACTGAATTTGGCTCGCCTGCTTTGGGATATTTGTACTTATAATTCTCAGGATAAAGCCCATTGTATATGGGGAGAGTATATTCAGGAACATTGCTCTCATCGAAACGGTAGTAGGCAAGGTATTTACCGTCTGGCGACCACTGAAAAGCACGGGTAAAACCGAACTCCTCCTCGTACACCCAATCGCAGTTGCCATTGATGACAGAGTTCCATTCTCCATCTATAGTCACATCCGTTATTTTGCCTGTAGCCAGATCTTTGTAGTGCAGGTCGTTATCCAACACATAAGCTACTTTAGACCCGTCGGGTGAGAAAGTAGCATGCAGAACTTTTTCATCCACAAGCGGTTCTATCCTCTTATGAGCTATGTCATACACATATGTCTTATAAAAAGTGGAATGCCTGTAAACAGGATCAGGCTCAGATTTAACCAGAAGTTTTGTTTCATCATCGCTGAACTGATAATCATGTACACGTACCTCCTTATCATTCACCCTGGCCCACTTGCCATTGAAGACTGTACCTACCCAGCTATCGTTAGCCAGGTTGTATACATTGATTGTCTGGTCCTTGCCTTTGTTTTCCAGTTTAGTGTAGCGGCTGCCATCCTTCATGGCATTGAAACCCTGTACGGATTTCATACTGAAGGTGTTGTTCCTATAGAGGTCTTCAAGAGTAATGAGCTTATCACCTTTCCCCGCATAGGAAAGGTTGCTAAACACGAGAGCTATCAAAATGAGCGTATATCGCATATCAGGCAGTTAAATGAGTTTACCAAAAGTAATAAGCCCTGCGTTTAGAATGAAATATGAAGATGGTTAAAATAAGGGGTAGAAAACACACTATCCGGGGCATAAAAAAGCCCGTACTCGCAAGCACGGGCCGTACATAGATATTTTAAGTACATTAATAGTCTACAGTAGCTTGTATACCCCTGTCTATCAGCGCCTCTGCTTTAGGCCTCAGGAAGTCGAAACTACCCTTCTTCACCCCGTACTTGCCTTTGTGGTGTATGAACAGTGCACATTGTTCGGCCTGTTCGGGTGAATGTTCACAAATATCAATCAAAGAATCAATGACATGGTCGAAAGTATTGACCTCGTCATTCCATACAATCAGGTTGTGCAGCGACTCGACCATAACATCCTGGTCCGCATCTTCCTGCGTTTGCCACTGAATACCGTTTTGGGGCTGTTGAATAGTGTTCATCTGCTTTTCTCGTTTAACAATATCGCCTGCAAAGATACGAAAGAGTAGAAAAACATATCATGCATGAGTGCGATTTTTTACCCCGGCAAAGCAAAAAACTTACCTTTGCCCTTCGGAAAACAAAGGCAGGATGTTTGTAAAAAAAATGATGGACGAGCTGAACAGGCTCAGCAATGAGGATATGCAAAATGCTGAAAAACAGCCCATTATAGTAATACTTGATGACATACGCAGTATGCACAATGTGGGTTCTGCCTTCCGTACCTGCGATGCTTTCAGGATAGAGGCATTATACCTGTGTGGCTACACACCACAGCCACCGCACCGGGATATCCACAAAACGGCACTGGGTGCAACGGAAACCGTTAACTGGCATTACTTTGCTACTACCACAGATGCGGTACATGCTGCGAAAGAAGCAGGCTATAAAATCATAGCCATAGAGCAGGCACACAATAGCACAATGCTGGACAATTACAGTATCAATCCGGGAGAAAAGACTGCCTTAGTATTTGGCAATGAAGTAGGCGGGGTGAGCGAAGAAGTCATGAAACTAGCCGATGGATGTATAGAAATTCCCCAATGGGGCAGCAAACATTCCCTGAATATATCGGTAAGCCTTGGGGTGGTGTTGTGGGAGATGGTGCGTGGCAGGAAGCTATGAAGCGTTTAGCGCTACCCGCTTCAGCAGGTTCACCTTGAGTAAAATATATAAGAGGATGAGGCCGGTAAAAAGAACAACCAGGCCGGGGACACCGTAATCGGTGTTGATCAGCAACATATTAATACCCATTTGCACGGCTGCATATATAGCCGCGACCAGCAGATGTGGCCAGCCCATTTCATTGCTCATTACCTGGTACATATGGCGGCGGTGCGCTTCCAACACCTTCTCGCCCATGCGCCAGCGCTGGATAATAGTGAGTCCTGTTTCTACCACATATACGGCCAGGAAACCGAGGTATTTATAATCGTCGGTAGCAACGATGCGCTGTACCAGCAGAAAACAAATGATAACCGCTATAGAAACGCTACCTACGTCGCCGGCGAAACATTTTGCTTTTTTACGCGCATTGAAAACCAGGAAGACGAGCAGGGCCACGGCTACAAAAGCCTGCAATTCCAGATTCGCCGCCACCATTTCTGTAAACATAAGCGGAAGTAAAACTGCCAGAGTATAGAACCCTGTAATACCATTGATGCCGTCCATGAAGTTGAAGGCATTGATCATGCCCACTACAAAAATGAAGGCCGGGATGATGAGCCAGATAGATAGCGAATAAGCATTTGCCTCGTACAAGATAAGCGCTGTGGCCAAAGCATGTACACCAAAGCGGAGCATACGCGGTTGGCTCCGTATATCGTCAACAAAACTGACTGCGCCTGATGCCACTACCGCCAATGCAAACAGTGGATACTGCATACCCGACAACAGGAAGTAAAGCATAACCGCAACCGGGAAAATAATACCTCCCCCTCTTATTGTAGGCCTGATGTGTGAACTCCTCTCATTAGGCTTGTCGATAATGCGGAACCGGGTAGCCAGCCGAAAATATACTAGCATAGCCGCGAGCAATACAACCGCGAGCAGAATATAATCGTATGAATAAAGTGAATCGGGAAACAACGTTATTTACTATTAAACGAAGCGATAGTGCGCCTGATGCCATCGGTAACTGAAACGGGCAATGCAGATACGCCCAATGCCTTTTTTATTTTGGCATTGCTGACCACATAATTTTCTGTGAGCTTGTTCAGCCTTTCGGTATTGAGCGGCAGTTTTAAGGTATTACCAATGCCCGCCATAGCAGAAACAAAGCTCCGGGGAATGTTCAACACAGGCGTCTTGCGGCCGATGGTGGCGCCTATTACTCTAAAGAGTTCTTTTACCGACATCGGTTCGTCGTCTGCCAGGTTATATATACCGCTTTCAATATCGCGGGTGAGCAGTTCCCGGCATATGAAACAGAAGTTTTCTACACTGAGGAAAGACCGCGAATTATCGAACGCTCCTAAAGGATATGGCAATCCTTTGGTGGCGAACTGGTACAGCAAATTGAGATTGCCTTTGTTACCCGGACCATGTACCATACAAGGGCGGAGTATATAATATGACTTACTCTCAACCCCAAGGGACAACTGTCTTATATAATCCTCTGCCTGGAGTTTTGATTTGCCATAAGCTGTAACAGGAGTGGGTTGTACATCTTCGGTCAGTATACCCTCTACACTATCGGCTGCTGCCTTTACGCTACTCACATATATAAATTTCTTCGCGCCACTATTCAGATAGTAGTCATACAACAGCCTGGTCAACTCAAAGTTTACTTTAAAATAAGCAGAGTCATCCTGCGTATTTTTAGTGTCGTGTGCCAGGCCAGCCAGGTGAATGACAGCATTTATATCTTCAAAGTGTTTTTGCGACAGGTCCTCCCACAGCACCTCTCCGGGTTTGCCGGTTTTCTTTCTTACTATGCATACAAATTCTACTACAGGATAATGCGCCTTGAGGTAGGCAGTAAGGTTTGTGCCGATAAAACCGGAAGCTCCTGTAATGAGGATTTTCACAATAAGTCTATTGATTGTTGAGTACGAACTCAAAAGGCTTGAAGATATACTTGGTATATATCTTCAGGAAATTGGTGTGGAGGTTGTTCTCCTCGCAGGCGCGTTTTATTTCCTTATTCAGCGTGATGATACTATTGATATTGCGGGTACTCACGCCGCCCATGCGCATACGGGTTGTTTTAAGGGGCAGGTATTTATAGTTAATGCCGTTGACATATAGATAGCGTATGAGCAATTCGTAGTCAGCCGCTATTTTATAATCTATTTTATAATAACCGAGTTTATCAAACAAATGGCGCTTGCAGAAAAATGAGGGGTGAGGTGGCATAAACCCCCAGGCAAATTTTTCGGGGCGCCACTTACGGGCGTTGTAGTGGCGCAGGATACGCGTGTTGTCATCGTTTACAAACACAATATCTGCAATGGTAGCATCGAGTTCGGGTTCTGCCCGGAAGGCCGCCGCTATACTACTGATGGTATGATCATCAAAAAAGAAATCATCTGCATTAAGAATGCCTACGATATCGCCTGTAGCCATCCTCACACCTTTGTTCATAGCATCGTATATGCCTTTGTCTTTTTCTGATACAAACTTCGCTATGCGACTGCCGTAGCTATTCACTATATCTACTGTGCCATCTTTAGAACCACCGTCAATGATGATGTATTCAATATCATCATAATCCTGCGACAAGACACTGTCGATACATCCACGGATGGTGGTTGCGCAATTATATACTACTGTAACAATACTGACCTTCATCAAACAATTACTTTTCCAGTACAATGTTTTCCAGCACCAGCATATCCATATCAGTCCGCAGGAAGCAATTCAGCGCCTCTTCCGGCGTATTCACGATCGGTTCGTTCTCATTGAACGAAGTATTAAGCAGTATAGGCGTACCCGTCTTCTTCCTGAATGCTTCTATCAAAGCGTAATACCGGGGGCTAACATCTTTCATTACCGTCTGCAACCTGCCGGTTCCGTCTACGTGAGTAACGGCAGGGATTTCGGCATGCTTCTCAGGTTTAATAGGCAGTACCTTTTCCATAAAAGGCACGTCCTCCACCTTAGTGAAATATTCTGATACATACTCTTTAAGTATGGACGGTGCGAACGGACGGAAACTCTCCCTTCTCTTTATTTTGCTGTTCAACAGCTCTTTCGCCTTAGAATTACGCGGGTCTGCGATGATACTCCTACCTCCTAAAGCACGCGGGCCAAATTCAGCCCGGCCTGAAAACCAACCAACTACACCGGGCTCCAACAGTTTATCAGTTACCTTATCATACAGTTCTTCATCGCTGTAGCGGGTATAACTTACGCCTCTTTCTTTCAGGTAGGCCTCTATCTGCTCGTTGCTAAAGCGGCTGCCTGTATAGGCACTGTATATTGCTTCAGCACGTGGCATATCTAAGATATGATTGTAGAGGTACAGGCCGGCGCCCATAGATATCCCTGCATCGTGGCCTGCAGATGGAATGTAAAGATGCTCAAAGGGAGTCTGTGATAATACCTTGCCATTAGCTACCGAGTTCTGTGCCACCCCTCCTGCTATACATACATTCTTCAACCCTGTTTTCTTGTGCAGGTGGTTGAGTATGTGCATAATCAAGTCTTCGCAAACACGCTGGACAGAAGCTGCAATGTCTTTATGTTTCTGCGTGAGTTCGTCGCTTTTTTTACGTGCGGGACCAAATACATCTTCAATCTTAGTTGTATACAACTGTGACACAGTTGGGATATTCCCTTCGTAATCCAGTTTTATTTTGGTGGGTGAGGTGAAAAATTTCTGATCCCAGCTAAAGAGGCCGTCGTCCGTAAACTTCAGCATCTTCTTGATTTCGTCAACATACTTTGCTTCGCCGTAAGGTGCAAGGCCCATTACCTTATACTCATCACCGTAGTGGGGGAAGCCAAGGTATTGCGTAAATGCTGTATAGAACAATCCGGCAGATACAGGAAAATCCACACTGTCCAACACTTCTATTTTATTGCCTTTGCCAACGGCAATCATGGTGGTGGTGAAATCACCGGAACCATCGATAGACAATATTGCCGCCTCGTCGAAAGGACTGGCAAAAAAAGCGGATGCCAGGTGGCTCCTGTGGTGCTCTACCTGGTGAATTTTTGGCTTTACAGATGACGCGGACACCCCAAAAGCTTTTTCAAACTCATCTTCTAATGAAGAAACGTCTTTGGCATTCTTCAGCCTGTCCATGATGAGTCCTGCATTAGCCAATGGATTTTTAGCAATAAAAGCCAACTTATTCGCCCTCTTTGCCTTAGGATCCCGGCCAATGGCTATATAATCCAACTGGTCCAGAGTGATACCGGCTTCTTCAAGGCAAAATTTGATAGCCAATGCGGGAAATCCTGCCCAGTGCTTTACACGGGTAAAACGCTCTTCTTCCGTAGCGGCTACCAGTTTACCATCCACAAAAATGGCTGCGCTTGAATCTGCATGGTAAGCATTAATTCCTAAAATTGTCATTGCATGTATGTTTTTTTACGAATGCTGAATTGCGAACATCTCGCGGTAGCGTTCTTTTATATTGTCAATATTATATTGTTGTTCAATGTATTTCTTGGCATTAGCCGATGCCAGGACGTAATCGTCATTATCTACCTCAGATAATTTATCCATCATGCGGGTGAAATAAGTAGTATCCTCCGGGTCGATATTATAGCCAGCTCCGGCCTCCTCCAGGCCGTTCCATGGCGTATTATGACTCGTGATAACCGGACGGCCAGAAGACAGTGCCTCGTAAATTGCATGTCCAAAGTTTTCACTCTTGCTGGGCAGAACGAAGTAATGACTGTCTTTTAAGGCATGCTGTACCAGGTGCGGCAACATTTCGCCTTTATACGCAACTTTCACATTAGCCGGCATCCGGGTGATCGCCGTTTGACATTCCTCCCAGTATTTTGAGTCTTTGACCGGCCCGTATATGTCATATGTTATATTGGCATGGGTATTCTGCAAAGCGCGTAATACCAGCAAAATGTTCTTCATTGGACTGATAAGCGATACAGATACCAACTTTACACAGCCTCTGTTTTTTTCGAAAGGTGGCAGATAAGACATTACATTCGGAAGGTTGGGCACCACCCATGCCTTTTTATCCTTGCCGAAATGAGCGTGTACATATTGCTGCTCGTCATCAGTGGTTGCATGGTACTCCACTTTTTTATGCAGGCCGCGAAACTTAAATGCCGCCAGGAAAATCTTCTTCTTTAGTTTCTTCTGCGACAAAGCACCGGGATGTAACATTCCCCTGACAGACAATATCTTCCTGGCAGCACCGGCATACAACAAAGGATATATAGTGTAGGGCAGCGAATAGATGCCGTTAATAAAAATCACATCAGGTTGAAGAGCTTCAATGATACCGCGTATTTCCTCTTTACTACCCGACTGAGAATAATAATATACGTGAATCCCTTTGGCATAGCTAACCCATTTATCACGCTCTACATCTATCGGTGTTCCGTCCAGTTCCTTATCAGAGCACAGTATGTATATATCAGTATTCCCATCTGCCATAGCCAATGCAGTATTCTTGACAGACTGCACAGGCCCACCCGCCTTGTATGCAGGATAGAACCATGGATAAGTGATAAGCAGACGCACTATTTAGTCTTGACGAAGATGAACTTGTGTAGAGCCCGGAAAAAAGTAAAATACCCAAGTAACAAGAATACAAGGTTATTGCGGATAGTACCGAGAAAATAGATACTGTCAGACTCGAAAGTACCAAGGGTAAGGAATGTACCCACCAACAATCCGTAGATAAACAGTATATTATACTTAGGCAGCCTCATGATAATCTTATAGACATACCCGACAATTGCCATAAATCCCAATAGCGGGATTATCATCAGGTATAGACCATAGTCAATATACAGGTCGCAGAAATAACCCATAGATATGGATGTACCCTGGGCGGCAGTAGAGAATTTCTTACCCGTGTAATAAGAGGTTCGTTGGGAGGCATCTTTCATCCCTTTATCTTCGTTTATGAACCTGGGTATTAAAAGGAATTCAAGTGCCTGGGCCAGGTCAGCACCATCCTGATGAGGCACGACAGACGGTACGCGTGCATATACCTCAGAGTATCTTTCCATGTACTGGGCTCTGTCTATAAAAAGAGTGAGGCCATCCCTCAGGCCCTTAGCATTAAAATCTCCTAACCGTTCAAAAAGATAAGTTAGCGCTTCTGTATTAGACACATTTACGACTTGTTGGCCTGCGCCCTGGTTCAGGAAGTTCCGATATTCGCCCTTAACAAAAGACCAGAAAGAAAAGAAGGCCACCAATACGAATATTATGGGAATCATCCTATACGCGGCAGTTTTCCTGAGATACGGGTTCACGGTGTAGTATATCATTATGACCATAATCAGTATTGTTTTGAAATCAGAAAAAAAAGACGCAAAACTGAGTATAAAATCCAGAACCAGGATACCTATGATCAGCCAACGATTATCTGTCTTTTTCAACAATATGATAAAAATAAGCAGGCCGGTAAAAACATGTTTAATGATAGAGAAAGACGAAAGCAGTTGTAGTGCTGATGGGCTGTTTCGGAAAAGAGAACTCAATGCAGGCAGCAGCGCCAGTGAAACAAAGTAACCGATGATGACATTACGTGTACTTATCTTCGCAGCTTCGGTTTTCAACAATTCCAGGTTAACCACCCGCTTCCCTCCCGATTTTACAAACAATTGTAAGAAGAAGGCGACAACTATGAGCTGTATAAACGTCATAGTGAACAGAAATTGGGTATCGGTGCTATTGAAGAGTACATCGATAGTCTGCTCCATAAAATCGGCATAGAGTATGCTGGCGAAGACCTGTACCCAATGAAAGAGGACAAAAAATAATAACACCGGAGGAGTAAAGGGCTTCCAAAGGTTTCTTAAAATAACAATGAACGTAAGCCCCCCAAGTACAGTTAAAAAAAAGTATTGAGAAAAAAGACCATAGAACAGAAACGACAACATGATATAGCTGTCTACGTTTCCGATGTAGCCCCTAAAAGTCTGTGTTTTGGCAGTTGTTGGCACTTAAATCCTTTCTATTTATGCGGCAAGCTCAGCAGTAACTGCTTCAATTGTTGCACTATTTTGTTAAAAGAGTATTGTTCCAGTATTCGCTTGTTTTCAGCGATACTGCCTGCTTCTTGTTTTCCCCCGGCCAGATTTGCGATATATTCCGAAGCAGCTGTAATGTCGTTCGGTTCTACTATCAATCCATTCACATTATCCTTTATCAGATCTACCGCGCCGCCCGTTTTTGTTGTAGCTACTACATACTTACCACTGGCCAGTGCTTCATTAATAGCTAATCCCCAGGTTTCGCCGGGGCCAACAGACGGGAGAATA
>DATCSV010000429.1:0-5044 GCA_036568285.1 Flavipsychrobacter sp.
CGATCTTAATACAATTTCGGCACATTCCTCAGCTGTCATCAGTTTGTTTTCATTCAACGGTGTTTCGCCCTGTGCACTACCATCTGACGAACGAGCCACATTCCTGATATTAGACGACGTAAAGCCCGGGCACACCCACATGACATTCACCCCGGTATATAACAGTTCCGTTCGTAACGATTCAAGGAAGCCTTGTAAAGCGAATTTTGACGCTGAATAGCCTGTACGGGCCGGAAGGCCCCTATAGCCTGCAATGGAAGATACACCAACAATAACCCCTTTGGTTTTTATTATCTGCGGAAGAGCATACTTGGTGCAATACACCGCACCAAAAAAGTTGATATCCATGAGCTCACGGATCACTGCTGTATTTACATCCTCGAATAATGCTCTCATACTGATGCCTGCATTATTAATGAGGACGTCAATCCTACCCCACTTATCGGTTATCGCGTCCATGAGTTTCCTGCAATCATCTTCTTTGCTTACATCGGCAGGCATGTAAAACAGTTGCGAGTCGTCTATATTACCGTAGAGGTCCCTGAGCTTATCCATGCCACGGGCGCATACTGCCACTAACGCCCCCTGCTTTAATGCCTCCATAGCCAACGCCTTGCCAATGCCAGATGATGCTCCCGTAACGACTACAACCTTTCCGTTCAGTAAATACATAAGTCAATTTCAGGTAAAAATAACATTTCCTGCATATGGTTACCGAATATCAGCACGTTTTCTGCAATAGAAAAAGATATACACAAACCGTTAATAAAATCCGAATTGCAAAATCGAAAGCAAGAACAAAAAAGAGTAACTTAAACATTGAAACAAGATTTAAAAACCTTGGCTGCAATAGAAAAACACATTTATCCGTAAGTTAACAAATACTCATTTTCGATTGTTATATCATTGCAGTAGGGCATTAACAATAAACACACGCACATTGACAGAAGCAATCATCAGTCTCGAAACGGTTAACCCGATTGAATTTTTCGGGGTCAACAACAGCAAATTCGATATCCTTAAACGCAAGTTCCCATTGCTGAAGATACTATCGCGCGGCAGCCAGATAAAACTAGCGGGACAACCGGAGGAAGTGGCCAACGCCCAACTCCGCATTAGCCAGGTAATAAAGTACCTGGAAAGAAACGGGCACTTGTCCGAAAATTACTTTTCAGACATTTTAGGCGACGAAGAAGATGCTGCCGACCCATCTGTTGGTGACGCAAACAATACCAATGACATCATTGTATTCGGGCCTAACGGCAAAGTAATCAGGGCGAAAACCCAAAACCAGAAGCTACTGGCCAGCGCTTCAGAAAAAAACGACATCATTTTTGCCGTCGGGCCGGCAGGTACCGGTAAAACATACACGGCCGTAGCCCTGGCGGTGCGTGCCTTGAAGAACAAAGCGGTGAAAAAGATAATACTCACCCGCCCCGCGGTTGAAGCAGGGGAAAGCCTGGGTTTCCTGCCCGGTGACCTTAAGGAAAAGATTGATCCGTACCTGCGGCCTTTGTATGACTCACTGGATGATATGATACCATCGGACAAGCTGAACTACTATATGGCTAACAGGATCATTGAAATTGCCCCCTTGGCGTATATGCGCGGCCGTACACTGGACAACGCCTTTATTATATTAGACGAGGCACAGAATGCCACAGACCTCCAGCTAAAAATGTTCCTGACCCGTATAGGGGCTTCAGCCAAAGCAATCATAACAGGTGACCTTACCCAAATTGATTTACCTAAGAATCAAAAATCGGGCTTAATTAAAGCCACAAAAATACTCAGGGATATTGACGGTATAGCATACATACAATTAGACGAGGCGGATGTTGTAAGGCATAGGCTGGTGAAGAGCATTATCAAAGCCTACGACAAAGACAAAGAAAGAGAAGAAGAGGAGGAGGAAGCTAATCGCGATAAGTTCAGAAAATTGAAAGAAGAAAGAGAAACAAAAAAATAGAAGCAACCAGCAAGCCTGATCAACCAACGCCTTATGTCAATATATCCGTTTCGGACGTAGTGACATAAGGCGAAATTGTTATTGTATTTCGCTCTGTACCATT
Organism: Flavipsychrobacter sp.; assembly: GCA_036568285.1. GTDB lineage: Bacteria > Bacteroidota > Bacteroidia > Chitinophagales > Chitinophagaceae > UBA5543. The sequence goes on from DATCSV010000429.1 coordinate 2,073, forward strand.
TGCACCAATTGCTCCGCCCATACTTTGTATTCCATACCTGAGTAATGCAACTTATCTTCTACCAGGTAAGCTTCGTTTGTACCATGCTCACGGGTGCTTTCGGTTATTTCCAGCCAGTGGCAGTTGTGCGCCTTTGTTATTTCCTCTTTAGCATGGTTGTAGGCATCTATCTCCTGTGCAATCTTCGACCTGTCCCTGCCTTCTGCAAAGGGTGTTACCCCCCAGTCCGGGATAGACAATACAAATACCCGCTCCGGCTTACCACCTGCAAAACCTATGGCTTGTTGTAACAATGCGGTGTACTCCTCCCGGTAGTTCTCCACCGTGCGGCCACGGTATTGGTTGTTCACCCCTATCAGCAGTGTTACAAATGAATAGGTACCCGTAATATTTCTCTCTTGTATTGCGGCAGCCAGTTCATCTGTAGTCCAGCCTGTTACGGCTATTATCTCAGGATCGGCAGTGGCTATTCCATCCTTATTCAGCATTGTCACCAACTGGTGCGGAAAATTCTCCTTTGCAGGTACTTGCTCGCCAATAGTATATGAATCCCCTAAAGCCAGGTATGTGTGCATGGTCGTCGTATTTGTCTGCGCCAAAGATGTAGCAGAAAAGAATAAAATGCAAATGCCGGAAAACAGATGATACAGCATATAGCCGGGATATCTTAGGCCATTACCACCTTCTTCAGGTGGCCAGTGTTCAATTCTGGATTTGCTTTTTCGGCCTCCTCTATCGGACCAAAGTCTGAAAGATTATCGCCCCGTTCTTTACCTACTGCTGTAGTGTGTTCGTAGTGTACAGATACCTTCTTGTCGGCTGTTACAATTGTCCATCCATCATCTTCGGTATATACCTGGTGTGTACCCAGGTTTATCATCGGCTCTATGGCTAACACCATGCCTTCTTTCAGGCGTTTACCATCGCCACGGCGGCCATAATTAGGCACTTGCGGGTCCTCGTGCAGGCTACGGCCTACCCCATGCCCTACAAGCTCACGCACTACGCCATAGCCATGTTTTTTGGATGTATGCTCCTCTACAGCGTAAGATATGTCGCCTACCCTGTTGCCTACCCTGGCGTTCGCTATTGCCAGCATCAGCGACTCTTTGGTCACACGCATCAGTTGCAGGTATTCATCAGGCACATCGCCAATGGCAAATGTATAAGCATGGTCGCCATGATAACCATCCCTGTAGAAACCACAGTCAACAGAAACTATATCTCCTTCTTTAACCACGTAATCCGAAGGGAATCCATGTACTACTACCTCGTTGACAGATATACAGAGAGATGCGGGGAAGGCATTATTCCTTGGTCCATAGCCTTTAAAAGACGGAACCCCACCATTATCCCTGATGAAAGTCTCAGCCATCCTGTCGATAGACAGCGTAGTGATACCCGGCTTTAAAAACTTTGCCACCTCGGTTAAGGTGGCAGTTACCATTAAGGCATTTTTTCTTATTATTTCAATTTCTTCTTTACTCCTGATGTGTATCATAGTCAATCTTTACACAGAGGCGCCTGCAGCCGTCTGGCGGCCCGATATGCGCCCGGTTTTCATTAATCCATCGTACCTGCGCATTAACAGGTGGCTTTCTATTTGCTGCAAAGTATCCAGTATTACACCAACACCAATCAGCATAGAAGTACCGCCGTAGAACGAGGCAAAACCACTGGTAACACCAAGCAGGGCTGCCACACCGGGAAGTATACCTGCAATAGCCAGGAAAAGCGCACCGGGGAGTGTAATACGGTCCATAATAGTGGCTATGTAATTAGCAGTAGGCTCACCCGGCTTAACACCCGGGATGAAGCTATTGTTACGCTTCAGGTTGTCAGCCATCTCTGTCGGGTTGAATATCAAAGCCGTGTAGAAATAAGTGAACGCTATAACCAATATGGCGTATACTATGTTGTATGGGGCTGATGTATAATCAGACAATGACCTTACCACACCTTGTGCTGTCTCACTATCAGTAAACCCGATAAGTGTAGCGGGTATGAACATAATAGCCTGTGCAAAGATGATAGGCATTACACCGGCAGAGTTCACCTTCAAAGGAATAAAATCACGTGATCCGCCAGCTATTTCGCGCGCGGCATTGCTGCTGCCTATTACACGGCGTGCGTAGTTCAGCGGTATACGGCGTACACCTTGTGTCAGCAGTATAAGGCCTACTATTACAGCAATGAAGAACGCCATTTCTATCAGGAATATCAGCAGTCCGCCTCCGCCGCCTACATTCTTGGCAGCAAATTCCTGAAACAGCGACTCGGGCAGGCGGGCGAAGATACCCACCATGATGAGCAGAGACACACCATTGCCGATGCCACGGTCAGTTATTTTTTCACCCAGCCACATTACAAACAGCGTACCTGCAGTAAGCACTACTACAGTAGATAACCAAAACAGGAATGTGCCAAATTCCGGCACAATAGCACCGGCACTTTGTGTTCGCAAATATGCTACATAAGCACTTGCCTGGAAAGCTGTTACTATAACAGTAAGATAGCGAGTGTATTGATTCACCTTGCGGCGTCCGCTTTCTTCCTTTTGAAGTTTAGAAATCTGAGGAACAACTATACCCGCCAACTGCATAAAGATAGATGCAGAGATGTAGGGCATAACGCCTAAAGCAAATATTGATGCACGGCTGAACGATCCGCCGGCAAACATATTAAACAGTCCCAATAAGCCTTCCTGGCTACCTTCTAATGCAAGTATTTGGGGGTCTATACCGGGTAATACCACGTAACTACCTACGCGGTAAATCAGGATCAGAGCTAAAGTATATATAATACGCTTGCGGAGTTCTTCAATACTCCATATATTCTTAAGCGTTTCTATTAGTTTCTTCACAGGGACTAATGTTAATCTGAAAAATGAAATGCGAATAAACGATAAAAGACGCATTTTACCAAATGCGTCTGTTTACCCGGAAAAGTTACAGTAATTCGAGTGTGCCGCC
>DATCSV010000430.1:0-5008 GCA_036568285.1 Flavipsychrobacter sp.
ACGCCAGGCTGAACATGGCATTGTGCGAGTAATTGTGAACTGCTACCAAATCTTCATGCACCGATCCGTTCAGGTTGGCAGACCAACTATGCGGAATGACACCTGGCGGTGTTTCCTGTGGAAAGAGGTAAGTTTCATTCAATCCCTGTGGTGTCAGTATTTCATCGCGTAGCGCCTGCTGCATGGTTTTACCTGTTACGCTCCGGATGATCAGGCCAGCCAGCAGGTAGTTGGTATTGCAATAATCCCATGCACCGCCCGGTGCTGCTACGGGTGCTTTTACGAGGTTCAGCACACTGTCAGGCGGCCATACTCGGGTAAAATCAGCAAGAATGTAGTTATTCATATCGGGGTTGGACGTAAAGCTGTATAGCCCACTGGTATGGTTCAGCAACTGCCTGATAGTGATGTTGCCGGGTACATTTACATGCTGTATCCACTGGCCGATGGTATCATCCAGGTCCAGTTTGCCCTGCTCCTGTAGCTTCAGCAGTAATACAGAAAAATAGGTTTTGGTATTACTGCCTATGCCCATGTACATATCTTTGGTAATAGGCGTACCGGGATGCGATATGCCATGCGCACGCTCCCATATGCCCTGTCCCGGCACAACAATGGACGCAGTGGCGCCTTTTATCTTAAACCTGTTGCATACGCTGTCGAAAACATCGTTCAGCCTTTGGGTGTATGCACCATTGAGCTGTGCATCGGCTACCTGCCATGAACAAATAGAGAGAACGGTAAGAATAAGCAGTTTTTTCATAGTCTTCATCATTTATTCAGCGAAGTAAAGCTATACCTTCCGGACACAAAAACCATATTCGACCAACAGCACCATATTCCCGACGTAATGCCGCTAGATGAGTTTGGTCGGTAAAAATGCACATTTGGTCGAACCATTGGGTGGATTATTCTGCCTTATCAGTTTCTTTGTGTTATGGCACCGTCAACCATTAAGTGGAAATCTGTTTTCAGCAGCCGTCTGGCTATGAACATATATTTCTGGCTGTTCGCTCTATTCTTTATATCCAAGCTGAATTCCGGTGTCGACAAATACCCGCAATCAGTATATCTGCTCTATAAAGGAACGTTAGCTGCTTTGTTGATCATGCTTACCTATGCTAACAACCTGGTGTTGGTGCCAAAGCTACTGGCGAGAAAAAAATACTTGTGGTATGCCCTGGCGGCTACAGCCCTACTCCTGCTGATTTCCACCGGTTTTGTACTGGCATTCAAGCATATGCTTAGTCATTATCCTTTGGCGGAGATATACGAGGTCAGTATCATCACAATGCCTGTGGGCCCCGATTGGTCGATAGAAGTGATTGTGGAAGAAATAGTGGACTATGCATTTGCCCTGGTGCTGTGGCTCGGTGCCTTCACTATGGCGTGGTATATGCAGGACCATACCAGGCAGGAAAAGAAAGCCAAAGCAGCTGCGCATAAACAGACCTTGGCTGAGTTGGAGCTACTGCGCAACCAATTGAATCCCCATTTCCTGTTCAATACACTGAATAATATTTACGGGTTGAGTTTACAAAAGTCGGACAAAGCCCCTGAGTCCATACTCAAGCTCTCATCCATCATGCGCTATATGCTGTATGATACGAACGTGCCGCTGGTATCGTTTGAAAAAGAAAAAGAAGTGATGCAGGCATATGTTGATATGGAACTGCTGCGCTTGCAGGATACAGGTAATTTCCATTTTACCATTGAGGCCGACCGTGATTATTATCTGCCGCCACTGCTGTGGCTGCCCATACTGGAAAACACGTTCAAACACGGCACCCGGCATATTGCTGAACAGTACCACATTGACTTTAGTTGCACTATCTACAATAGCAAGTTGCATATCACATCGTCAAACAACTGTGTGAATACTACCAACAAGCCGGGCGGCGTTGGGCTGGCTAACCTGCGGAAGAGACTGGACTTGCTGTATCCGGGGAAATATTCATTGGATATATCGCAGCAGGATAGCGAGTACAAAACAGAACTAACCGTATATTTATAGCAATGCGTACTATGCGGGTGATACTGGTAGATGATGAGCCGATAGCCAGGGATATATTGAAGGTATATGCTGCTAAGCTGCCGCAACTGGAGGTTGTAGCCACCTGCAAAAATGCTGTTGAGGCAATGGACGTTCTCAACAACGAAACCGCAGACCTGCTCTTGCTCGACATCAATATGCCTGGCATGTCGGGAATGGAGCTGGTGAAGCAATTAGCTAACCCCCCACTGATTGTTCTTACCACTGCATATCCGCAATACGCAGTAGAAAGCTATGAATTGAATACAGTTGACTACCTGCTGAAACCCTTTTCTTTTGAACGGTTTGAAAAAGCCATACACAAAGCTTCCGAATTGTTGGAGAACAAAAAAGCAGATGACAGCATCTTTGTGAAATGCGATGGCAAGCTGGTAAAAATATTCATTAATGAGCTGGAGATAATCGAAGCGGTAAAAGACTATGTAAAATTATGGATCGGCGACAAAAGTATGTTGGTACTCAGCACCATGAAAAATATGGAAGAACAGTTGTCTGCTTATCCCCGGATGATGAGGGTACACAAATCGTACATTGTGAATATGCAACATGTCCGGCAACTATCCGGCAATAGTATACATACATCATCCCGCGAAATACCTATCGGCAACACCTACAAGGAAATGGTAATTGAAACGTTCAATAAGCATAGGTTAGCCTAAAAAATAAGACAGACGGCCGAATGCCGCCTGTCTTAACAATAATCTATTCAGAAACATGGATTAGCTCAACCCTTCAGTCTCCACCTCTTTAGCAATTTTCTTGACCAGTCCCTGCAACACATTGCCGGGGCCTACTTCTGTAAACTTAGTGGCGCCGTTCTTCACCATATGCTCTACGCTCTGTGTCCAGCGCACAGGTGATGTCAACTGGTTGATGAGATTGCGCTGTATCATTGCCGGATCTATATATGGGTTGGCGTCTACGTTCTGGTACACAGGGCAACTCGGATTGCCGAAATGTGTAGCTTCTATCGCCGCCTGCAGCTCTTCTTTCGCCGGGTCCATCAGTGGCGAGTGGAATGCACCGCCTACCTGTAGTACAAGGGCGCGCTTGGCACCAGCCGCCTTCATGGCTTCGCATGCTTTATTTATTCCTTCTATACTTCCGCTGATGACCAACTGGCCGGGGCAGTTATAGTTGGCAGGCACTACTACCTCATCAGTAAATGAAGCGCATATCTCTTCCACTTTTGCATCCTCCAGGCCCAGCACCGCAGCCATAGTAGAAGGATTGATTTCGCAGGCGCGCTGCATAGCCATGGCACGTTTGTACACCAGTTTCAGGCCGTCTTCAAAGCTCAATACCTTATTTGCCACCAATGCAGAGAACTCGCCCAGTGAGTGGCCTGCCACCATATTGGGCACTAAACCTTCAGTCGTCAGGAACCGGATAATCGAATGCAGGAAGATAGCCGGCTGCGTTACTTTCGTTTGCTTCAGGTCTTCGGCAGTACCCGTGAACATAATATCCGTAATACGGAAACCCAGTATCTCGTTGGCCTGTTCAAAGTACTCGCGGGCTACTGTGTTATTGTCGTACAGTTCTTTACCCATTCCTGTAAACTGCGCTCCCTGTCCCGGGAATACATATGCATGTTTCGTCATAAATAATCTGTTTGCTGGGGCGAAAGTAAAACTAATGCGGCAATAGGACAATACGATAATGTGCTAATGGGGGGCATTCGTAACTTTGCATGATATTAATTATCGAATTGCCGCATTAGCACATTATTGTATTATGAACTGGATAGAGCTGACAGATGAAGCACAATTGAATACTATTATTGAAGAGAGCAAAACTCAACCTGTAGTGATATATAAGCACAGCACCCGCTGCCACATCAGCGCGATGGCTATGAACAGGCTGGAACGCGAGCAGGCACCTGATAACGTGAAGTTTTACTACCTGGATGTAATAGCACAACGGCCTGCCAGCAATAAAGTAGCCGAACTTTTTCACGTACAGCACGAAAGCCCGCAACTGCTGCTGATAAGGGACGGCGAATGCACCTACGAAGAAAGTCACAACGGCATCAGGATGGACGAACTGGCTGAACAGGTTTAAACCGCCTTATTCTTCCACCTGCCGGTACGCAGGTACAGCAGGCAGGCTATGAACAATGTACCCCAATAAACAAATTCTGATACCCATGCCCAATACAGCGGCAAGCGCATCCGCTCTATGGCTATGTAACAGTACAGTATGTAGCTGCCCACGCATAACACCTCTATGAGCAGGTTGACACGAGTATTACCGGTGCCCATCACCCCGTTGAACATGACAGTAGCCATTGCCATCAATACAGACGAGACAGCCACCACCCGCAGGCTGGGGATGGCAAAGCGCACCAGGTCGGGGTCGTTGCGGTAGAGCGAAAGGAACTCGTATGGGAAGATAACCAGCAGAGCGCCTAATATAACGGCATAGATGACAGCCAGTTTAATGCACCGCAGTATCACGGGTATGACCAGTCTTTGTTTGCCCTGCCCTATTACATTGCTCACCAGCGTATTACATGCTGATGCCATAGCCCAGAGCCCGATGCCCGCTATGCCAAACACACTACGCAGTATCTGGCTCACGGCCAGCTCGCGCGTGCCCAGGTGCTCTACATATATAAAGAATATCTGCCAGCCACCTATACTGAACATGAACTGGATAATCAATGGCGATGCGATAATAAGCGAGCGTTTAGCCAATTGCACATCAAACCGCCCCGTGGCCAGTATCGGGAATTTGACCTGCATATTCTTTATATAGAAAATGCTGTACATAGTAATAGCAAACACCACTTCTGAAATAACCGATGCTAACGCCGCACCCACCATCCCCAATTCGGGCAGGCCCAGCTTACCAAATATCAACCCGTAGTCCAGTACAATATTCACCGCATTGCCTGCTATAGAGCCATGTATCAGGTACCTCGACTGCCCGGTGGCTATATAGAATGAGTTG
>DATCSV010000431.1:0-5169 GCA_036568285.1 Flavipsychrobacter sp.
CTAGTGGTGGTGAATGGATAACTATCCTCATCGTGGTAATAGTGCTGTTTGGTGGCAAAAAGATCCCCGAACTGGCGCGCGGTATAGGCAAAGGTATCCGTGAGTTTAACGACGCCAAAAAAGGTGTAAAGGACGAGATCGAATCGGGTATGAAGGAAAGCGAAAAGCCTATAAAATAATATCCACACCCCTAGTATAGTTCGACTTTTTTTATTTTTTTTATAGCTATTATTTTTCAATTTATGTCTTAGGTTAAGGCAATCAGAACTTTTTGTACGAGAGAATGCGTTTAAACGGCTTATTACTGATACCTGTTATGCTGTTCACAACTTCAGGCCTGTCGCAAGACCTGGACAACAGTTTTTACAAGTATAAAAGCGATACCATCGTTATCAGAAAGGGAGTAGATCCCAAATTGTATGCAGCATCGCTGGAAGCCGCTAAACCTAAAACGTACAAACATGTGCCTTATGCCATAGACACTGCCTACTTCGGCAGCAAGGTGAGCACCATTACCGGCTATACTGAAAAATACCTCAGGTCGCACAACCGTACATTGACCACGGTGAGGGAGCGCTCTGAAAAAGTATTCCCCCTGATAGATGCGGTACTGGAAGAAAATAAGCTTCCCAAAGAGTTAAAATACCTTGCAGTTATAGAGTCTGCCCTCAACAACACGGCACGTTCACGCGTGGGCGCTGTCGGCCCGTGGCAGTTCATGTCGTACACCGGCAGGGAGATGGGCCTGGTAGTGAATAAAAACCGCGACGACCGTAAAGACTGGATGCGCTCTACCAACGCAGCCTGCAAATACATGATGAAGCTGTACGAAGAGCTGGAAGACTGGCTGTTGGTAATAGCGGCATACAACAGCGGCCCCCGCCCTGTTCTCCGTGCTATTCAGCGCACGGGTAGCCGCAACTTCTGGGATCTGAAACCATACCTCCCCCGCGAAACACAGGGGCACGTATTGGCTTTCGTGGCCACCGCCACTATATTCGAGAAGTTGCCTTATTATATTGGCGAGGAAGTGCCCGACGAGATCAGCTATGTGAAGCCTACCAAAGCACCTGAAAAGCCTACGGCTAAAAAATCAATATTTACGGAAGAGGAATTGAAATCTATGGCTATTGTCCGTATTTCAGAGCCTTTGTATCCCGAACTGATGGCACAGGAGCTGGGCATTGAGCTGCAATTACTCCAGCGCTGGAACCTTGATTATGAGCTGTTTGAGTATAATACTTACAGCGAGGAAACGTATAACCTGCGTATCCCGAAAGACAAACTGGATGCATTTTTCGCTAAAAAAGTATCGCTTGAAAGCCGTAGCAGGAAAATATATGCCGACCAATCAATGTAAGCCTTAAAAATATTTTTGATTTCTACTTTTTTAATTTACCTTTGCAGCCTTAAAAATTTAATAAATTAATGGCAAATCATAAGTCTACCAGGAAGAGTGTAAGGAAAAACGCTGCCCGCCGTGACCGTAACCGTTATTATGGTAAAACTACCCGTAACGCGATACGCAATCTCTTAACTATCACTGATAAGAAAGAAGCTACTGAGCAGGTGTCTAAAGTTATCTCTTTGATAGATAAACTGGCCAAACGCAACGTTATTCACAAGAACAAAGCCGCCAACCTGAAGTCAGGTTTAGTTAAAAAAGTAGCTGCTTTAGCTTAATTACAATAGTTCTCCAACATATTTAAAGCATCCCGCTGCATAAGCGGGATGCTTTTTTGTTTTCTTTAACAATAATAATTCTCTCAAAATTTGTCTGTTACGAAACTATTCGTACGTTTGTTTACGAAATCATTCGTACAATGAATATGACAGGTAATATCAAACCCACCGATGGCGAACTGGAAATACTGAATATCCTGTGGGATAAGGGCCCCTGCACGGTAAGGGATGTACACGAGGTACTGGAAGCCACTAAAGGTTCAGGATATACTACAACCCTCAAGCTGATGCAGATAATGCTGGACAAGGGCCTGGTGAAAAGAGACAGCACATCGCGTATACATATATACGAGGCCGCTATATCGAAAACCACTACACAGGGGCAGATAATACGCAAAATGGTGGATACCGTATTCAGCGGCAATACCATGCAAATGGTGATGCAGGCACTTGGTAATCATAAAGCCGATGCTGCCGAACTCGACGCTATCAGGAAGTACCTGGATGAAATAGAAAACAAGAAATAACCTTTTAGTAACGATATAAAAGCACAATATGTTACACCTTACATCAGATATCGTTTATGCTCTTAGCTGGGCCTTGGTACATTCAGTGTGGCAGGGACTACTGGTTTATACTTTACTACGTGCTGTTCTCACCGCTATGCCCGGCAATTACTCTTCAACGAGGTACATTACGGCTGTATCAGCCCTGGCATTGCTTACCGGCAGCTTTATTGCCACCTTCTTTTATCAATACTCCGCCAGTTCTGGCACAATACAGCATACCATTAGCGGTGCTGCCTCTGCTGGTCAGCCGGCTGTAAGCACAACTATAGTAGCCATATCCGAAGATCATTCGATTGTAAACACTCTATCTGCCTGGTATAACGCTCATACCCAACTGGTAGTGAACATCTACCTGGCAGGCATGCTGCTGCTGCTGATACGCATTGCATACAACCTGTATACACTTAAAAACCTGAAGTACTCGGGAACCACAACACCCGGTATTAACTGGATGCTGATGCTGAACGACAGCATGGATAAACTGGGGATAGACAGAAATGTACAATTGTTTCTTTCATCAAGGGTATTGGTACCTACCGTAATGGGCAGCCTGAAACCCGTGATATTGATACCATTAGCCTTGGCTAATAAACTAAGCACTGCCGAAGCCGAAGCAATACTGTTGCATGAACTGGCGCATATCCGCAGGCACGATTACCTCGTTAACATGGTGCAGCTATTAATAGAAACCGTGCTATTCTACAATCCCTTTGTATGGCTTATATCCTCTGTTGTGCGCAAAGAACGCGAACACTGCTGCGACGATATAGTAGTAGGTGCTACTACAGCACCCCTGCCCTATGCCAGGGCGCTGGCCACCCTCGAAACCTTTCGTCAACAGCCGGTGTTGCCATCGCTGGCCGCTACAGGCTCAAATAATCAATTGTTAAACCGCATAAAACGAATAATGGAAATGAGAAACAAGAACGTCAACTACAGCCAACTGGCGGCTGTTTTACTGGTTGTTGTATTGCTGGCAGGAGCCATCACTTTCTTCGCCCCAGGTGTGCAGGCACAGTCAAAAAAAGACAAGAAGAAAGAGCAGGATAAAACAGAAAAGACCTCTACAGTAAAAAAGCAGGTTATAATAAAGTCTGAAATGGACATAGACGAGAACAGCAATGGCGACGATAAACAACTGCAGAAAAATGTAGTGATCGTAAAAAACGGTGACACGGTTAAGAACTATAGTATTAACAAAATCTTGGCTGAAACAGATGCCACACTGGATGAAGTATTCGGCATGCTGGAAGAAATGGACATAGAGGAAATAGTAGATGGCGCTATGGCTGGTGTTGACTGGAAGAGCCTGCGAGACTCTATAGATGTGGAGATGGATGGTAGAGAAATAAGCAAAGAAGTGCGTGAGGCGCTGGCCGAGGCCAGGAAGGAAATGGCTGCTGCTCGTATAGAAATGGCAGAAGCAAGCAAAGAATACCGTTCAGCAATGGCGGAAGCACGAAGGGAAATGAATGCAGCCCGCAAAGAAATGGTGCTGCATGACGCAAAGGACAAAACAACATCACGCAGACTCGTATACAGCAGCTCCCACGATCATATATTGGATGCCATGGAAACGGACGGGCTGATAAGTCGGGAAAAGGGTTATAAGATAGAAAAGAAAGACGATGAGCTCTACATAGACGGCATTAAACAATCAAAAGAAGTATTTAAGAAGTACGAGCCCATAATAGACGCGAAAAACCTGACGATCAAAGGAAGTAATAATAACATCAGCATCAAGGTTGAGAAGTAGACCTGCAATAAATATAGTAGTATTAACCTTTGCCCCGCTGTCTCTACAGTGGGGCTTTTTAATTTCTTAATAAGTGGTTAATCATTAACAAACCTGCCTGTTAACTGAATTTAAACAAGGCGTTAACCAATAACGATTATTTGGAACAGGGTGCCTCCGCGTTGCATCTTTGCATTATCAAACGAAACAACAACAAGCGTTTCTGAACAAAGAATAAAAAACACACTCTTTCAAAACAAACATTAACTAACAACAAAACACAAAGATCATGCAAGCAACAATGAACATCAACCACGCACAGAATACTACAGCTCAAATGACCGGTGCGGCTAACGCCATCATCCGTCGCGAAAGCACACAAAAGATTATCATGTTTGTAGCTATACTGGTATGCCTGCTGGGCGCAGTTAACCTGTAATACCGTTTAACTATTTAGACAAGCCTACTCCTTCATTACCCTACGTATATAGCTGTCGTTTATTTTCAACACATACATTCCGGGCACTAATTGGCTTATGTCAATATCAGCTTTACTGCCGGCAACTTGTATAGACATCACTTTTTGCCCTTGCATGTTAAATAACTCAGCCCTTTCAATATCCACACCCTCAGACGTAAGAATAATTCTATCCCTGGCCGGATTAGGATAGACAGATATATCATCGGCTGCATTGGTCAATTCTTCTACGGATACATACTCTGCAATAGTTATCATGGCGCAGCTTCTATTATTGGCCATAAGCGTGTCCGATATGGTGTCGACTGTATTGAGATGTTTTACCCCCACACATATCTCTACCACGCCGGTATCCCAGCCCTGGAAGAGCGTGAAACTAAATCCCATATTTGCACTGTCGCCCGGCGCCAGAACCCCTCCGGTAAGAGGTAGATAAGGGGTAAAACTCCCACCCTGCGAACCAAAGGATATAGCAGAACTATCAAATAGCAATTCGAAGGCTAACGAATCGCCGAATTGTATGGTATCCGGGCCGAGGTTCTTGATATAAGAACTTATCGTAAACTGGTTACCAATCCATACAGTATCCCCTGTGACTGGGGCATGAAGAGTGATTTCCAGGTCAGCATAACGTTGGGCTGATGAGGTAAAGCAATAAAGAAACAAGAAACATGGAAGGAAAATAAGTTTTTTCATAAGGTTTG
>DATCSV010000432.1:0-5109 GCA_036568285.1 Flavipsychrobacter sp.
ATAGCTATTGCGCAGGGCCGAGAATGCACCATCGGCACCGAATAACAGGTCGGTTTGTATCGTTTCCGTACTGCCATCCGGTTTTTCCATGTGCAGCCTGTTATCCTGCACATCTACCTTTACACATTTATGCTCAAAGAATATTTTCACACCATGCTCTTCCGCCAGCGTCATCAGTTTCCTGTTCAGTTCGCCGCGGCTTACTGAGTATATCGCCTGGTTGTTGGTGCCGTATTGTTGAAAGGCTGAGCTGCCATCGGCCTGGTGCAAGTATCGCCCATACATGGGTATCGCCAGGGCTTCTATATCTTTTCGCAGTCCCGCCAGGTCCAGCGCGCGCCAGCCCCTGTCACTCATCGCCAGGTTGATTGACTTACCTGCCGACATCAGTTGTTTGCGCATATCGGGCCTGCGCTCGTATATCGTTACTTCGTACCCTCTCTTCTTTAGTAATATTGATAGTAATGAGCCTACTAATCCTGCCCCTAATACCGTAATGTGGCGAGCCATGTTTCCCTTCTTTTAGGGCTACAAAATACTAAAGTATTTACAAACCCTTTTACGCAGGCTGTTAACGCTATTTAAGAAATTGTAATGTTAAAATTCCCTGCATGTATCAGGCGCTTCATTGTATTGAGGCGGAGTTTGTTACTTTTGAGCAATCTAAACACCACTTACCTTATGCGACTGGCATTCTGGAAAAAGAAAGACACGAAAGACAAAAAGAAGAAATCCATATTCCGCGAATGGTTCGACGCGGCGATTTTTGCCATCGTAGCGGCCACTATCATCCGTACCTTTTTTATAGAGGCATATACCATACCCACCGGCTCTATGGAGGGCAGCCTGCTGGTAAACGATTACCTGTTTGTGAGCAAGGTAGCATATGGCCCGCGCGTGCCCAATACGCCATTAGCTGTTCCGCTGGTACACAATACCATCTTTGGTGGCGAGTCGTACAGCAAAGCCGTTCAGTGGGACTACCGCCGTTTCTGGGGTGTGGGCGATGTTGACCGCAATGATATCGTGGTATTCAACTTCCCCAATGGTGATACAGTGGTAAAAGAAGCGCCCGAGCAGGACTACTACGCACTGGTGCGCGAGTATGGCAGGGAAACGGTATTGGGGCTCAATACCATAGTTGTACGCCCTGTTGATAAAAAAGACAACTATATCAAACGCTGCGTAGCCGTTGCGGGCGATAAACTGGAGATACGCAATGGCGTGGTATTTATTAATGGCGAAAAAGGCAAGCTGTTCCCACATGCGCAAAGCACCTACAAGGTGGTGACCAACGGGCAGGGCTTGTCTTCTGACTTCATAGAAGAAAATAAAATAGAACAGGTGGCATTCCTGGGCAACAGCCAATACCTGTTCACACTGGAGAATGACCAGCTTAAACTGGTAAGCGACCAGCCGCAGGTAGTATCGGTATCGCCCTTTAACGACCCCGAAGGATATATACCGCAAAGCCCCGGCGCCTGGGTGTTCCCGCACGATACGGCAAACTATAAGTGGAACAAAGACAACTACGGCCCGTTGACTATTCCTAAAAAAGGTACAACAGTGCAGTTGACACCGCAGAACATTGCCATCTACCGCCGTATTATAGATATATACGAAGGCAACAATTTCAGCGAGAACAATGGCAAATATTTCATTGACGGCAAAGAGGTCACCTCTTATACCTTTAAAATGGACTACTACTGGATGATGGGTGACAACAGGCACAATTCTGCCGACTCACGCTACTGGGGTTTCGTACCCGAAGACCACGTAGTAGGCAAGGCATCATTTGTATGGCTGAGCCACGAAAACGGCCTCAGATGGAAACGCCTGTTCAGGAGTGTATCTGCATTGAGTGAGTAGGCTTTAAGGAATTCATGATATACGGGCGGGTCTTGTAAGGCTCGCCCGTTTTTTTGGGGCATTGAAAGCATTGTAGCTATGTTAGTAATTGAAGATTTTGGATTTATAAGTGAGCAAACCTAACATGAACGAAAAAGCGTATTTTTAGCATACAATTGATGAAAAATGAATGTATATAATATTGCAGTTGACGATGTAATAGGTGGCATTTGCGGTTTAGCAGAGACAAATTATGGCTACACTTTAGAGAATATCTACCCGTTAATAAATAAACTTGACGAGCAAAGAAAAATCCTTGATTCTAAATTTTACAAAAGATTAGAGAGAGATATTTTAGCCGGGTGCTTAATGCCACCATTAACACTAGCATTTGTAAGCCGGGATAAGATAGATAATCTTGAGGACCTAGGTAAGTATGTTAACAGTAATATTTCCCATGGATTTATTTTAGATGGTATACAAAGGCTTACTACACTAGAAAGAGCATCACAGAAGGATGGATTTAATCCAGATAAAGAAATCTTTTTTAATATAATAATCGCTGACAATAAAGACAAACTTCTTTATCGAATGATTACGCTCAACAATGGTCAAAAAGGTATGACTCCTAGACATCAGATTGAAATATTGACCAAAGAGCTTTTTGATTTTGAACAATTGGCTATAACAGTCCAAACTGAAAAGGAGAAATCGGAAAACCCAATTAAGAACTCTTTTAGTCTTGGTGATATTGCAAAAGGTTATATGGCATTTTTGACAAATAACGTCAATAATGAGAATTCAAAGATTATTGAAGAAAAAATGGATGAGATTCTCGTAGGTAGGATATTAGATAATGACATTTCGAAAAATCAAATTGAGTTTTATGATGTAATAACTTTTGTGGCGAAACACACTGGCAATTCTTATTGCCAAACATGGTTACAGACAGCTAATAACTTTATAGGCTTTAGTGTAGGGTTTAATAATTCTCATGAATTATTAAATAAATTAGACTCAAATAAACTTGAAAGTGAGCTGCAAAAATTTGAAGCGGCATTCAAAATACTAAATCTATCCAAAATTAATTTAGGTAAGTTTAGACGTGAGTTGTCTAAAGAGTTTATTCAAAACTTAGAAAAGTATATGACTTACAATGTTGAAGAGCTTACTGAAGTCTTTTTTGAGCTAACAATTACTGAATAGATGATTGAGCCTTTTGAGTTTTCAGAAATTGATGAACATGATAGAGTATTTATTCAATATCCTATACTGAAAATCAATAATAGCCCAGCTTTTTATTTAATACTTAGAGGTATTATTGGAAGTATTAAGATCAAGCAGACTTTTAGAGAAACTACATTTCATCAAACACGAAATTTTTTAAACCCACGTGATAATTCACACCAAATTAACGGGGAAGAAGTTAGCAGCATAAGTATAAGCCAAGACTTAAAAAATGAAATATTAAGTCTTCTAGAAATACTGAAAACAAAATGTAAATCGAATTTAGAAATTTTACCCCAATACATATCAGATACCTTCACATTGAAGGATCTGTCCGAGATTCTTTCAGATAAAAAGATTATCTACAGGAACAAAGATTTCTTTGTTTCACTTAATAATGAGTATTGCAACTTTTATTACCACACATCACTAAAGAATCACACCGTTGCATTTTTACATTTGTACAGAATTCTAGAATACATTTCCTACTCCTTCCCTGTGATGTATGCGACTAGTACAAAAGACTTTTCAAATTCTTTTGAAATCTTACGAAAGTTATTTAATGGTGATAAAGACAAAGGTGAGCTAAAAGTCTTTAAAGACTTTATAGAAATTGTTATGAGTGTTGAAAGAGATTATAAGAGGCTATCAATAGACATAGATATTATTTCTGAGTTAGAAGAGTATAATGAAAGAATCTATAATACTATACGGGATGTTTGTGACAAGAAAATTTTTGAAGAGTCAAAATGTACGGAAAACTCAAAGATTTCAATCAAATTTCCCGAGTTTTCAAGCTTTATTATTACCATTCGTAATAGATTTTTTCACTTAAGGAACTCGCAGGACAATAATATACATAGCATTGATATAGTAGATTCGGATTTTTTCTTCAGTTTAATCAATCAGAAGTGCGCATATTTTTTAAGTCTAGTCACAATAGTAGTAATCAAACAATCATACTTTCAAAGATAATCGCACCAAAGGAAGGGACATCGGTGTGAGAGTGTAATTTTATATACACAATTCAAAGTGACTGCGTAATATAACTAATAACTACTTTTAGCAAATGAAATACCTAAGAATAGTTGCTGTGTTAATACAATTGTCTGTCCCACTCATGTCTTTTAGCCAAATTAATTGGTCCTTGTCGGATACTGGTATTCCCTCAGGATATAGCCCCAACGATTTTACGATTCTACCTAATGGTGATATATACTTGGCCTGCTCACAGTTTGTAAGTACCTCATTTACACCGAAACTTATGAAGTCTGAAGACAGTGGCTCGACATGGAAAGAAATTTCAATGTCTGGATTGACGTCTTTGCAAAATACCAATGCCATACAGTATCATGCCGGTAAGCTACTGCTGTCTGGTTCCAATAGCGCGAATGCGGCTTATTATGTTTATAGTTCGATAGACAGTGGAAAGAATTGGTCATTGTCGAATACTGGTATTCCTTCAGGATATAGCCCCAACGATTTCACGATTCTACCTAACGGTGATATATATTTGGCCTGCTCACAGTTTGTAAGTACCTCATTTGCACCAAAGCTTATGAAGTCCGAAGACAGTGGCTCGACATGGAAAGAAATTTCAATGTCTGGATTGACGTCTTTGCAAAATACCAATTCCATACAGTATTATGCTGGTAAGCTTTTACTATCTGGTTCCAATAGTGTAAGTGGATCTTATTACGTATTTCGAAGTGAATTAATTTATTCGCCACCGACTCGCACTCTTAAAGATAACGTGATTCTTGATGTTGCAATATTTCCTAATCCAGTATCAACCTTACTATACATTGAGAATGTTGACTGTACCTATTATAGAGTATTTGACATTAATGGCAAGATTCTTTCAGATGGAAATTTGTCTCTGGGTTTAAATAGCATTAACCTAAGCAATTTACCTAAAGGAGAGTACATAATTCAGGTCAAGAATCTAACAAATGCTATGTATGCCACTGTAATTAAGTTATAATTTTTTCCACCTGGCACAGATGTTTCGCAGGGTATCTGTGTCTATTCAGT
>DATCSV010000433.1:0-4133 GCA_036568285.1 Flavipsychrobacter sp.
TCTACGGGCAATGAGGGCAGTATATCGGTAACGATGGATGGTGAGAGGGCTTATTTCTCCTCCGACCGCGACAGCCTGGAAGGCAACTACGATATATACGAAACCCTGCTGGACGAGAAAGTACAGCCCGTACCTGTGGCTGTGCTGCGGGGGCATACTTACGACAGCCTCACCAAAGCAAGGCTCAGCCATGCGGCTGTGGTCATCAACGATG
The DNA here is from genome assembly GCA_036568285.1 of Flavipsychrobacter sp. Classification (GTDB taxonomy): domain Bacteria; phylum Bacteroidota; class Bacteroidia; order Chitinophagales; family Chitinophagaceae; genus UBA5543. The sequence goes on from DATCSV010000433.1 coordinate 215, forward strand.
CCCGCACAGGCGAAAAGCTCTACCGCTTTGTATCCAACCGTGGCGATGGCAGTTATATGATTACCCTGCCCGTAGGCAAAAACTATACTTATGTAGCCAACCGCATAGGCTACCAGGAAGTGACAGGTGATATACTGCTGGCCGACTCAACACCCGGTGTACAGCCCATAGGCTTCAGCGTGCCCTTGCTGCCGCAGGGCTATACCGCGCCCATATACGACAGCCTTATACTCACCATCCATTTCCCCATCAACAGCAAATCACTCAGCGACTCCGCCAAAAACATCATCCAATCGGCCATCATGCCCTGGCTGGAAGAAGAAGGTTTTGTACTGCTGGTAAGCGGCTATACCGACAATACCGGTACGCCCATGCTCAACGAAGAACTATCGGCTATGCGTGCCAAACTGGTAGCCGACGAAATAATGGGTTACGGCCTCAGCGAATTCTCGGTTACCTCTCAAGGCTGGGGCGAAGCCGCACCCGTAGCCTCCAACGACACCGAAATAGGCAGGGATATGAACCGTAGGGTGGAGGTGGTGATAAGGAGGTGATACTTCAAAAATACCAGCACTCGACTCATACAATGAGTCTCCCCTTTAGGGGGATAAGGGGAAACCTCGTGAAGGGCATCGCAGGGTGGAGGTGATGATAAGGAGGTGAGTAAATAGATCAACAATCTTTCTGTCATCATGCCTGTCCCGTCAGATATGCGGGAAGGAGTGCAGTGACGTGATGATCTCCTGAGTAGTAGTAGTAGTGCTGCTGCATCTATGAGTCAATATTCCCAATGCTAACTTAGTTGATAAAGCCGTTACTCGCGACATCAAATAATTCTCATGATGACAACCGTAGATAAGCAAGTTCTATTTTTTCTAAGTTTTGTACTGGAAAGTAGAACGTTTTACTCTTCATCCCTCTCTACACATTGCTTGAGTGTTTTAAGTGCATCTATAAGATTCGGAGAGCCGAGTCTTGCATATAAGTTAACTGCACGTTTTGCATAAGTAAGGGCCTCTTTGTTCTTCCTTCGTTTTTGCAACACTTCTGCAAGACGGTAACAATTGTACCCAATCAATTCCAATCTGCCTAATTTCTCACTCAATGGTAAAACCTCACGTAATAGTTTTTCCGCATCCTCCAACTTCCCCATATCCAATGCCCTATATGCCAGATTGCCTGTATACAATACAACGCTACTAAAATTATTTGCTGCTTTTGCTATGCGGAGTGCTTCTCTTTGATTGTGATCTGCTCCCTCGAAATTACCTGTTCCATCTTTTGCCGATGCCAAATCATTTAATATACTAGCGATAAGGTTCATTTCTTGATCGACTCCTTTTAATACCTCATAAGCTTTTTGATATGACTCAATTGCGGCTGAATAATTTTCTAGCAATTCGTATCCAACACCCTGCAATTGCAAAGCTACAGCATGCTCCCTTGGTCCTGCAACAGCTTTTTGCCAATATATTGTAGCACGTTCTGCGCAAGTCAGAATCTCAGCAGCCTGTCCACGTGGATAGTACACATATCCAGCTTGGTATACACGCCATCCTGCGTAATAATAATCTTCAGCTTCCACCGCTCTTTTTTCAGCATCCAATGAGAGCCTTAACCCTTCATCCCAGCGACCCGTATATTGCAGAAAATCGTATAGTGCATCACATACCTTCTGAAGTATTGTATTGGGACCACATAAAAACCGCGATAATGCTGCTGCAACAGCAATCCATTCAGCATCAAGTATAGAGAAACGCTCATAGTGGGTATACCCGTTCTCTACTACCATCACATATGCATATTTTTCCAGTACACTACCAGTCTCTGCGATGACCTCTGGTCTTTTCCTGAGTAAAAAACCTGCAACTAAGGGTACTAGGTTGTAAGTAGAGCGTTCTTCACTGGGTACTACCAGCGAGCGATTAGCAAGGCTACGTAGCGCTCTGTCCGTTTCCTCTTTTGTACATTCAGCTATATTGGCTATGTGTTCAGGTTTGGCAGGCTGGGTAAAATATGTAAGGGAGCAAAGGATCTTTGTTTCTTCAAGTGTGAACTCCTCTACCAAGTCACCGAAAATGAATTCAAGCGGATCATTCTTAGGCGGGCAAGACTGTAAAAAGTCAATTGCATCACTTATGGTTAGGCAATGCCCACGTCCCAACTGCCCTGCTGTCCATCGTATCAGTAATGGCTTGCCCGCTGTTTGCCTGTACAGGCTTTTTCGTTCCTCAACAGTTGTTTTGGCAAGTACTTTGTTATGTTCTGCCAGCTCTGCTAATGTATCTAATGCCGCCTGCTCATCCAATTGCTCCAGTATCAATTCCTCAGCTCCTGGGCCGATTCGTCCTCTTGAGGTAAGGATAGCTTTACAGCCTTGAGGCAACCGCTTCACAAAGTTGAAAATAGCATCTCTATCTTTTTTTATCAGGCTTTCCAGGTTATCCAGTATCAACAATGTTTTTGTATTACGCAAAGCGTCTATCAGCATGTGTGCTTTCTGCTCTAAGGGAGCTTTGGCAATATTGTCACACCCCATTTCCCGGGCCATTTCGTTGTACAAACCGGTAAGACTATCTACCAAGAAAATGTCTAAATAGCGCTCCCCGTCATCATCCATTTCTCGGCTTTTTAATGTTGTAAATACAATCCGGTCGAATACTTCAGGAGATATATCGTAAGCTGCACGCACCGCAAGCGATGTTTTGCCCATTCCGCCTGCCCCGTCTATCAATGCACCCCAGCTACGGTTTTCCGGGTCTAATGCCTCTGCTATTCTTTTCAGTTCCTCTTCACGACCGAAGAATGGTTGCAGACGGGGTAGATTGTGGGGAATGGTAGTGCGCATTACTTTTTTGTCCTTCAATTCGGTTTTGGTATAGTAGTCCTTGGGATTGCCTTCATTTAAGGCCAGACGTTCCAAAATAAGGCTGGCAAATTCGTCTGGTGTCTTCTTGTCTAATTCTGCAAAGCCCTCCAAACCCTGGAGCCCTCTCTCGCTTGCATAATCGAAACGAGCGAGTAAAATCTCTTTACCTCGCCTTTCTTTTACCATTGAGAATATTGCCCTCCACTCCAGTCCGCACCATTCTTTGTTCTCATAGTCTTTACAGAAAACAGTCACAATTAACACCGAGTCATTTTTATAAAAGTCGGGTAGGTCAAGTGCCAAGTCAGGATGCGCAAATTCCGCCTCATGGTATTTATCGTAGAGGATTCTTTCTTCGCCAAACTTGTCAGCGAGTTTTTTAGCAACTTGGGCTACATAATCACGCTTCTCCCCTGCAAAGGAAAAAGCTATCAGGAAACGTTTTTCACCGGTGGCTTTGCTCATATAGATAAATTAAGGACAAAAGTCATACTAATTTATGCAATATATTTTGGTTTACCCGTTGGGCGTAGCCTCCGTCTACGTCCTGGCGGAGTCAAGTCTCCTGGCTTGCGGGCTTGTTTAATACGGCATATAAAACCCATGTTAGCGCGAGATTGCATCCTACCTCGCGATGACGCTTTGAGGGCGTAAGGATAAATACATTATATTATAATTCCAATTTCACGCAATTTATCGTATATTTGTGGTAGTAAAACTATTGCCATGACCAGACCAATCACACCCCCGCGACAAGACATAAACAGAACTACTATACAGCCACGCCCGCAAAGCGTGGCTTTTTCTTATTTGTTAACTATCGAGACAATATGCCCAAGGTTAACAATAGTTAACAAACCGGTTGTAAATAACTTATTATCAATGCATTGCAAAGACACGATATTGCTAACAGTTAAACCCGCTATGCAAAACGCGGTCATATACTTAACAAAATGTGAGGCATCACGTGCCATTACGAAAATTAGTCTCCCCTTTAGGGGGATAGGGGGACAAACTCGCGAAGAACAGAAAACGTGCAAAATGACACCT
>DATCSV010000434.1:0-4942 GCA_036568285.1 Flavipsychrobacter sp.
ATGGATGTAAAATCCACTACACGCACAGATGAATACCTGGTGGCCAGCGGCACCAGTATGGCATGCCCGGCGGTAGCGGGTGCTGCCGGCCTGCTGGCCGAGCGGATGAACCAATTGAACGGTACTACCAGGCCACGCGCAGACGTATTGAAAGCACTGCTGATAAACGGGGCTACTGATATCGGTATCCCCGGCCCTGACTTTGGTAACGGTTTTGGTTTCCTGAATGTGGAGCGGTCACTTCGTATGCTGGACAGCACCCAATATGTTATCAGTGTGGTGTCCAACGGCATGCAGAAGACGCACAATATTATCGTGCCGCCCGGTACGGCACAATTGAAAGTTTTACTCTACTGGCACGATGCCCCTGCTGCCGCACTGGCCGCCAAACAATTGGTGAATGATATTGACCTGGTAGTGGCAGAACCCACCGGCACGCAGCACAAGCCCCTGGTGCCTGACAATACACCCGCTAATATCCTTACCCCTGCTACTGAAAAAGAAGACAGGCTGAACAACTGCGAGCAGGTAACTATATACAATCCCCAACCAGGGAATTATACCATCACCATCAATGGCTTCAATGTGCCATCTCTGAGCCAGGATTATGTACTGGCCTACGATTTTTCACCTGCGGGCATAGCGTTGAAATATCCTATAACCGGCGCGCAGGTGCAGGCCGACGATAGCCTTTATGTGTACTGGGATGCACAAAGCACGGGTAATACTTACACCTTAGAATATTCGGATGACGATGGTGGTTCATGGAACCTCATAGATAACAACATTCCCGCAGACAAACTGCACTATAAATGGGGCGTACCGGCAATCAACTCCGGCAGGTGCAGGTTGCGCTTGTCAAAGAATGGCACATCAGAACAATCTGTTTCCGGTTTGTTCATCATCAACACACAGCCTGATGTACAATTGAGCGCTACACAGTGCCCCGGCTATATGCAGGTGCAGTGGAGTGCTATACCCAATGCTACTGCTTACGAAGTGATGAGAAAGCTCGGGCCTGTGATGGCGGTAATAGATACGGTAACAACTACCAATTATATACTCTCCGGACTTTCCTTAGACAGTACCTATTATGTATCGGTGCGACCACTGATAGATGGCTTGAGCGGCTACAGGGCTGTAGCAGTAAAGCGCAGGCCCAGAGACGGCGATTGCAGCGGAAGCATCTCGGACGGAGACCTGATGCTACAGGATGTAAGGGCGCCATTGCCAGGCAGGGTACAAACAAGCACACAGCTAACCAACAGCGAGGCGTTGACAGTCACTATCAGGAACCTGGATGATGCCCCTTGCAACAGTTATGCTTTAGTATATAGTATCAACGGTGGCACATGGCAAGTGCAACCGTTCAACGACCCGCTGCCTGCTAACGGCACTAAAGCGGTAAGTATATTAGGGCTTGACCTGGCCGCTATCGGCGATTATGAAATAAGGGTAGCTGTCAGCAACCAGGCGCTTACCGATTCTGTACCGTCTAACGATAGCCTGGTGCATTATGTATCACAATTACCCAACGACCCCGTAACGCTTGACTTTAATGATGGCTTTGAAACAATAGGATTGCTGAATAGCATAAGAGACACTGCAGGTATAGGCGATGGCAGGCGATGGGAATACAGGAACACGACCGACACAGGACGTATCAGGAGTTTTGTACTCTACAGCACCCTCATCAGCGGGCAACGCTCTATGAGCCTGGATGCCTACAAAAGCTGCCCGGGAAACTTCAACACGCTTACAGGCACATTCAATATGGCGGCTTATAACGCCGGTAATGATGAGGTACGGCTGGAATTTGACTATATCATTCACGGACAGCCCAAAGGAAAGCCGGGCAATGAACTGCAGGTACGTGGCACAGATACAAGGCCATATCAAATCGCTTATAATTATGAGATAAGCAGACAAACAGTTGGTAAGGTTATGAACTCCGGCAGCATTTCGCTCAGCGACATACTGCTGAATACCGGCGATAATTTTTCAACCAGTACACAAATCCAGTTCGGGCAAAACGATACTTCGCTGATAGCTGCGATAAACGAAGGAAACGGTTTGACTATTGACAACGTGAAGCTCTATACCGTACAGAATGATGTACAGCTATTATCTGTTGAGTCACCTGAACCATTCAGTTGTGGTATCAGCGGGCCTATGCCCCTGAAGGTGAAGGTGCGCAATGGTGTAAACCAGGCACAGAACAATGTGCAAATAAATTACAGGTTAGACGGTGGTTCTACAATTACGGAAACCATAGCTGTTATTCAAGGCAAAGAAACTATTGATTTTACTTTCACTAATCAGTTGGACTTATCAAAGCCGGGTAACCATATAATAGATGTGTGGCTGACAGCTAACGGCGACAGCTACAATAAGAATGATAGCATACTAAACTATAGTGTCCGTAACCAGCCGCTCATCAGCAGTTTCCCATACACTGAGGACTTTGAAGCGAATGATGGATATTGGTATACCGATGGTATCAGGAGTTCGTGGCAGTACGGTACACCGGCGGCGCCCAAAATTACTGCGGCTGCCAGCGGACAAAAAGCATGGGTCACAAATCTCACCGGCAATTATAACAACGACGAGTTATCATATCTGTATTCTCCCTGCCTGGATATGTCCGTATTAAAGGAGCCATATTTCAGTTTTAAGCTGGCGCTGGATATAGAGAACTGCGGAGAAATATTATGTGATGCTGCATTTGTGGACTATACAAGAGACGGTAAAATATGGGAACGCCTGGGTGAGTACGGCGAAGGCACTAATTGGTACAATGACAGTAACTATCGCATTTGGACCATTGAAGATAAGACAACCTGGGTGGAGGCGCAAATTGCTCTGCCGGATACTGTTTCCATTCGCCAGTTACGGTTCGGCCTGCTAACTGACCCCGGTGCAAGCAGGGAGGGTATCGGCGTGGATGATATCCGTATTTACGACGGTGTAAAAATTCCACCGGTCAACGAACTCATCAGCATCAGCCCCAATCCGGCTGATGACAACCTGGTATATATTGAATGGACGGCCACAGGCGGTACAGAACTGCAACTGGTAATGATGGACATAGCAGGAAGAGAAGTGTACCGAACATGGGCCATAGCACAGGAGGGATATAACAAAACAATGGTCACCCCGCCATTACTGGCCACGGGTATGTACTTTATGCACATGACTATCGGGCACAAAGCCTACGTACGCAAAGTGGTCTTCCGCCGCAGGTAATTGCTACCTGTTGAACAGGATATTAAAATAGAAAGATGGTTTCCTCAGCTTGTCGCGTAGGTCCATATCTGTAAACATGCAACTGATGGTATTGCTCAGCTCCGGACTCTTGTGTGCCTTGTTCACCACAAAGTTGAACAACCACGGGAAGCGGCATAGCTTCTGCAGCGTGGTGCTGATGCGCAGCTCGTCGCCTATGCGTTTATATAGCACATCATCGTAAGCCTCTTTCAAAAAGGCTGCGTCGTAGCGATTATCTTTTACGCAGTTCTCTATGGCGGCGGCGGCAAGCATACCGCTATATAAGGCATTGCCTATACCTTCTCCACTGAAGGGGTCCACCAGACTGGCGGCATCGCCGGTCAGTATAAAGTTGTCGCCCGACACAGGAAGCTGTTCCGTGCCCATGGGCAGGCCCCAGCCCAGTATTTTGCCATGCAATTTAGCATCTTTAAATCGCGGGCTGATGTTGGGATTGTTCTTGATGGCATCCAGCATTTTCTCACGCAGGTTAATTTTCTTATCCCTGATGCGTTCAGACAAAATTCCCACGCCCACATTCGCCATGCCATTGGGTAAAGGGAATACCCAGAAATACCCGGGCAATACTTCTGGCAAGAAATGCAGTTCGATGAAATTATCTTCATTCATACCGGTAACGCCTTCATAATAAGCCCTCAGCCCTACTGCCGATGTTTTCTCGGTAGTATGTTGCCCGAGAAACTGCTTGCGGATAGCGCTTTTGTCGCCATCGGCACCTACTATTAACGGAGCCGTTACTGTATAGTTCTGTCCATGTTGCACGAAGGTTACGGTTATTTTCCCCTTCTCTCGCGTTACTGATTGTATGGCTGCTTCCTGGAAAATGGTGGTATATGGTGACGGCAGTTTTTCAAACAGGAAATTATCAAACACCATCCTGGGCGTTGTGAAACCAGGCGCCTGTTCTCCCGGTTGCCGGTTGGGATTGAAGGGGATATTCAGCGGTTTGCCGTTGGGCGCTACAAATATGATACCGTGGCTGGGTGTAAACTTATCCGCCTGTTGGAATATTTCCTGCAGCCATTCAGGATTGGCCCTGCGCAGTACCAGCGCCGTCTTACCGCTGCACGCATCGCCACATACCTTATCACGGGGAAATAACCCTTTTTCTATGATGACATGCGGTATACCAGTCTTGGTCAGGTACATCGAGGTACCCGCGCCCGCCGGTCCCGCGCCAATAATTATTACCGAAGTTTCTATTTGTTTACTGTCCATCTGCTTTACAAGCGCCAAATATAGCAGCCAAATATCAATTTAACGGTATTATTTCTTTTACATACCCAACTTTCTTAGGTATATTAGTTGTCTGTTTATTATATGGATAATAAAGTCATAAAAGGCAGTCTCACTACTATTATCCTGAAGCTGTTGGAGGACAACAGCCGTATGTACGGTTATGAAATGACCCGTGAGGTAAAGGAGCGCTCGCAGGATAAAATGCAGATTACGGAGGCCGCCCTATATCCTGCCTTGCACAAGCTGGTAGAAGAGGGACTGCTGACCACGCATACAGAAATGGTTGAAGGACGTATGAGAAAATATTATTCGCTTACTAAAAAAGGAAAAAAAGAAACGGATGTTAAAGTGGAAGCCCTGAAGGCTGCCATTGAATCATTACAGAACATACTAAACACCGGTTTGTCGCATGGAT
>DATCSV010000435.1:0-7968 GCA_036568285.1 Flavipsychrobacter sp.
TTCAACGGTTTTATTAAATCGAACAACCTGGAAGCCTCCCACCTGGAATTTGGCTTGGGTATAGGCATATAATGCCAGGTATTGCACTTTTTTACAAAATTTATATAACTTACTGGTTCGTTTTAAAGAACATAGTATGAAACTTACATCAGCATCGGTTTTGCTTGCCGGCTTATTGGTTATTTCGGCCTGTAAACGTGAAAAAGAGAATGTAGCACCTGAAGGTGGTATGCCGGCTTCAAATACAACTGCGACCAAAGGCAGTTTTGATATGCGCTTTGATAATCGCGTGAAAGACAAAGATCTGGACCTTGGGAATGTATGGTACACCACCGACGAGGGTGACACTTACCGGATAACACTTTTTAACTATTATATCAGCAACGTTAGCTTCAACGCTGCAGATGGCAGCAGATATGCGGAGCCCGAGAGCTACCATTTGATTAAAGAGAATGACCCGACAACGCAACTGTTCAGAGTGAATAATGTGCCTGCGGGGGAATATAGCTCTGTATCATTCACCGTAGGAGTAGATTTTTATAAAAATATTGACACGTTGCACGTGGGTGGTGCATTAGACACATCCAATGGCATGTACATGGGCCCGGGCAAAGGCTATGTCATGGCTATGATGACAGGCTTTGCGCCAAGATCATCAAACGGTGCACTGAAGTACCATATCGGTGGCTATCAAGGCATGTACAACACCATTAAAAATATTACACTGCAGTTTAAGGAGCCCATGACCATAAATGGCAACTCAATGCTTGTGCAGGTAAATGCAGACGCGAGCAAATGGTTTGACGGGCCCAACCCAATAGATTTTGCCACGCTGCCAGTGGTGGATACCATCGGTCCGGGCGGCAGGATGATAGCCGAGAACTACGTACACATGTTCTCTATCGGAGAGCATAATATGCAACAGTAAAATTGCTTATTAACTATTTTTTAATGCCTATATAGCAGGCATTTAAGGGTTATTATATTGTTACCAGTATAATAGCCCTTGTTTTTTTCATATCTAATTATAATCTTGCATATCCATTTCTGTACAGAAGAATAACTGTATATTGTTTTTTTCAGCATCAATAAGGGGGAGTTGTTAAAGACATTCTTTGTACCTGCGGGTACAGAGAACAGATGTTGTATTGCTTAATTTTCATTAAATATTTTTTTAATTTTAAAACACCCTTTTTATGAAGCATGCACTAAAATTTCAATTATTTAAGCTCAGCATGTTGCTGATCAGCCTGTTGATGTTGCAGCCGGAGGAGGCTCAAGCTACCCACTTCCGGTACGGGAACGTAACCTGGGAAAGAGTTGCAGGAAATCCATACCAGATTCGTTTCAGAATTACCCAGGCGTGGAGGAGGTCGTTTTACGGCAACCCGAATGTTGGTGCTACTGTTAATACCGGTTCTTTCAACACAGGTGCCGGATTTCAGTCTATATTACTCAATGTAACTTCTGTTAACACTACAGAAGATTGGTTTTACGGTGAGTACACATTTGTTAAAACATACGCAAGCGTTAATACTAATTATAACGCCTCATTCACCGGTTGTTGCCGGATAAGTACGCTATCAAACAATAGTGATGATGCTTATACAGTAAGTACAATAGTGACAGTTGGAAACAATAACGATGCTCCCGTTTCAACGGTGCCACCATTCATCAGCCTGCCGGTAAATACATCAGCAGCTACTTACCAGATTCCTGCAACTGATCCTAACGGGGATGCAATGACATTTTCACTCGTACCTAACAATCAATTCGGGTCGGGCACCGTACAGCCTACAGGGCTGTCTGTTTCCAGTACAGGTTTGATTACATTTAATACAGTAGGACGTGCTATTGGTAGCTTGTGGAACACTGCTATATATGCTACCGATTCAAAAGGAGCGCGCATACAACTGGACCTGATGATAAGGGTAACAGCTCCATCCACTCCACCGGTATTTGACTATACAGTAACACCGGCTAATAATGCCGGCTATGTAATACAGCCGGGACAGACATTATCTTTCAGCGTAAAAGCATCGGACGTAGACCCTAATTCTTCTGTTGCATTAAGCGCAGTTGGCTTGCCTGTCGGAGCAACATTCAGTCCTGCAAACGGCAATCCTGTAACTCAGTCATTCTCGTGGACGCCGGCTATTTCAAGCGTGGGTACATACCAGGTGAATTTTGTGGCACAAGACAATGCCGGTGTGCAATCGAATACTATTGTAAACATTGCAGTTTCATTGAAGCCTAATTTTGTAGCGCCGTCACTGGGTAATGGAAGTGTGCTATGCTACAAACCCGGTGATACTATCAGCCAGACGTATACAGCATCGGATGTGGATACAGCTGATGACGTGATACTGTCATTAGCCAGCAGCATTCAAACAGGAATGAGCTTTTCACCATCGTTACCCACTGCGGCAGCTAACCCTGTGTCTACCAATTTTACCTGGTTAACATCGTCTGCTAATTGGGGTATCAATATGGTAATAGTAAGAGCTACCGACAGCTACACGGAGACTAAAGATGACACTGTGTATTACATCGTGAACACGCCACCGGCCTTTGCCACCACGCAAGGCAATACAAGCGTAATAGCAGGACAGGCATTCAGCTATACTTTCAGCGGTACTGACGCCGACATAGCCCAGGGTGATGCTATAAGCCTTTCGCACACTAATATACCATCGTGGATGAGTATAACAGATAATGGCAATGGCACATGGACGCTGAGCGGCACACCTGTGATCGCCGACAGCGGAACGTATACTGTAACGCTGCAACTGGAAGATGAGACCAACCACTTTAATGGTACGCACTGTGGGGATGCTACCCAAATATTTGATGTAACTGTAATTCCTTGTGATATCACTACGAGCACATCAGTTACAAATGTACTGTGCCATGGTGCCTCTACAGGTGCTATTGACCTGGCTGTCAACAACGCAACATCTCCGGTATCTTATACATGGAGTAACAGCGCGACTACTGAGGACCTGAATGGTGTAGGTGCGGGCATTTACTCTGTGAGCATCGTTGACGCCAACGGTTGTACCGCAGCAGATACTGCAGAGATAACTGAACCTGCTACTGCTGTTTCAGGAAGCATATCAGTAAGCCCTTCTCCCACAATTGCAGGACATGCGGCTAATACGATATACCTTGGTTATGGTGCCCAGTCGGTTACGCTGACCGCAACCGCGAATGGTGGCACTCCAGGTTATTCTTATAGTTGGAGCAATGGCGATAATACCACTTCTACAACGGTAAGTCCGGCAAGCACAACTGTATATACGGTAACTATTACTGATGCTAACGGTTGTACGTACAGCCAGAGCCAGACTATCAAGGTGATAGACGCACGTTGCGGCAATAACAATAACAAAGTGCTGGTATGTCATATACCTCCCGGCAACAACAGTAATCCACAGACAATATGTGTTTCTGCCAATGCGGTGGCTACCCACCTGGCACACGGATGCTATGTAGGTCCTTGTGGTTCGGCCAAAGGCGGACGTAACAACGGTGATGAGGATGGTAATATCAGTTTGCAGGAAATAACTGAAGAAGGTGTTTGGAACATCTACCCCAATCCAAGTAACGGTACGTTTATATTAGAGCTGCCTTCTAAAGACGAGACGCGGATCATCGTTACTAATATACAGGGACAGGTAGTATATAAGCAAGAGGTAAGTAATACTTCGAAACTGACGATAGAGCTGGGTAATGCTGCAAAAGGCATATACCTGGTGCAGGTGGTGAGTGGACATGATACTTTCCAAACTAAGCTTACTATACAATAGCAATCATAATACCGTAATAATAACAGAGGGGGCAATATTGCCCCCTCTGTTATTATTGCCTGAAATGGTTTTTACCCGTTAGCCGATTGTTAATGACTGAAAAACACTTGTATTTATCAGTTAATGTCTCAATCTTGTGTATCGGTTTTTGTGCAGGCACGTTTCGTGCAGATATTTACAACAGATACATACAGAGGGCAGAGATAATGATTTTGCGTAGTCATACATGGCTATGGTTATATTTATATATTCAGAATAACGAAAGCAAGCAATTATATATTTTTTCACATTAAGTACCCCTTTATGAAAGAAACAAGGATTTCCCCCGCATACCATCCTTCTACAGGCTAGCGCGCTATACAATGCTATAATGCGTAACGGCTCACATGCTTCGGTATGTGGGCGTAATGATATTGTCATACATTTTTTTACCCCTTTTATAACTATTAAAAAAAGAAAAGCAAATGATGAAACGATTTACAATGCTTGTCACACTGTTGTTACTCACGGTGGCAAGTTATGCCCACGTGTGGGAAATACGAGTAAACCAGGCCCAGAATGGTACGCTGACCTGGTACCTGCAGTCGTACCACTCGGTGAGCGAATGTGGTATTGCCAACTCCGGATTAACTATCAACGGGGTAAATTATCCGCTGCAGGCTGCGTACTCCGGTTCCAGTGCGGGACTGAGCAACACCATTTTCTCCGTAACACCGTATGCGCAAGCCAGGGGAAGCTATGCGATTGTGCAAACGCCATTTTTGGGAACGACTTTAAATGTGCAACCTTACTCAAGTAACGTTTGCTGGGCATTTATGGTAGGAGGATCAGGCAGCTTTACGCCACCTCCCCCACCGGTATGTACAACCTGCCCGATAACCGGCTGGAGTAATACGACCGGCTCACCGCTGGACAACGGTACTGCTTGTGACAAGACTGATGACCTGTTGCCCGCTACGGTAACAGTAAATCATCTTTCCTGCGCATCTATCACCACAGGTGGCAAGTTCAGGGTTATATACGATCCGTCAGGTGCTAATATTTCTTATGGCCCGTATAACTTCACAACAGGTATAACTACCTCTGTAAACATAAATTTGCCTTATGGTGTAAGCAATAGCACACAGTTGAATGTTGTGAGCGATTCATTTCCTTGTAACATTGCCCATGGGTTAAGTATTCCCGGTGGTGTTTTTAATGGTGCCATGGAAACTGTATTGCCGACTATCAGTTGCCCGGGTAACGTAACAGTAAACAACGATGTAAATGCTTGTGGTGCGGTAGTAACATATGCTACACCCGTAGGCACAGACAATTGCAGCGGTGCTACTACAGTGCAAACAGCAGGTTTGCCAAGCGGCTCGTTGTTCCCGATAGGAACGACAACCAATACATTTAAAGTAACAGATGCAAGTGGCAACACGAATACATGCAGCTTTACCGTTACGGTTAATGATGCGCAGAATCCTGTTATAGCTAATTGTCCTGCTAATATCACCAGGAACGTAACCCCCGGACAGTGCGGTACTAATGTATCATGGATATTACCCCCGGTGGCACCAACAGTAGACCAGCAATTGACGCCCATTAACATAGGCACATGGGGCGCAGACCAGTGGCAGTCTTTCACTGCCGGCATGAATGGACAGTTAACCCAGATCGATTTGTTCCATAATGGTATACAAGCTACTGACTTCACGTTGACCATCTATTCAGGTACGGGTACCAGCGGCACAGTCTTATACAGTGGCTATTACAACTATGGTACATTCGGCAGCGGATGGTTTGGCGTTACTATACCATCTGGCAGTCAGCCTGCAATGGTAGCAGGTAATACCTACACTATGCGCATACAAGGAAACGGTTTAGGTATGGTAGCATCATATAGCTCATACGGCAGCTACTACTCAAATGTCTACGGATTGAATCCTTGTATCGGCGGCGGCCAGTGCTGGAAGCTTAATTTCAAGACTTATGTATCAGTTCCGGGAGCATCTCCAATGGCTACTGACAACTGCGGTATTGACTCATTTACCAGCACGCACAATCCTAATGACTATTTTCCTGTAGGTACTACTGCAGTTACCTATAAGGCGAAAGATATACATGGTAACACTACCAGTTGTTCGTTTAATGTAACAGTTGTGGACAACCAGGCACCATCTATATCGTGCCCTGCAAATATAATAGTGAACAATGATGCAGGTACTTGTGGCGCCGTCGTAAACTATACAGCACCTACCGGCACTGATAATTGTCCGGGCGCAAGCACTACACAGATTGCCGGTTTGGCAAGCGGATCAGTATTTCCGGTGGGAAGTACCACAAATACGTTTAAAGTAACAGATGCAGCCGGGCTGAGCACGACATGCAGCTTTACAGTAACCGTAAATGATGTAGAAACTCCTTCAGTTACTTGCCCGTCAAACATATCTGTAAACAATGACGCGGGTGCGTGCGGCGCTGTCGTAAACTACATCGCTCCTATTGGAACTGATAATTGTGCAGGTGTTACTACAACACAAATCGCCGGTTTAGCCAGTGGCTCATTATTCCCCGTAGGCAACACTACTAATACGTTTGAAGTGGTTGATGCTGCCGGTAATAAAACGAGCTGTAGCTTTACGGTGACTGTAGCAGACGCTGAACTCCCAACAATAAGCGCTGTTAGTATCACAGTGAATGCCGATAACGGTGCCTGCGCTGCTACCAACGTAAACCTGGGTACACCAACTACAGGTGACAATTGCGGAGTATCGGGTACATCAAATGACGGCCTTGCCTCATATCCTGTAGGCACTACTACGGTTAACTGGACTGTAACTGATATCCATGGTAATACCAACAGCACAACACAGACAGTAACAGTAATAGACAACCAGAACCCAACAATCGCATGTCCTGCTGATGTAACGGTAAATGCAGACAACGGAAGTTGCGCAGTTGCAAACGTAATACTGGGTACACCAACTACTGGTGACAATTGCGGCGTTCAGGGCACATCTAACAACGGCCTGAGCAGCTACCCTGTAGGTACTACAGCAGTAACATGGACAGTAACCGATATACACGGCAATACAGCTACCTGCACGCAAAATGTTACGGTAGTGGACAACCAGGCTCCGATAGTATCTTGCAAGCCTTACACGTTGAACCTAAGTGGTGGTACAGGTACTGTATCTGCATCTGATGTTGATAATAACAGCAGTGATAATTGCGGCATAGCCAGTATGTCTGTATCTCCCAATACATTCACTTGTGCAAATGCAGGTGAGAATACAGTAGTATTAACTGTAACAGATATACATGGTAACAGCTCAAGCTGCACTACTACGGTACTGGTACAATACCAGCCTACTTGTTCTATTGCAACTACTCCGTCGAACAACACATACACAGGTGGTAACCCCAACAATATATACCTGGGTTATGGTCCACAGAGTGCAACTATTACAGCAAATGCCACAGGTGGTAGCGGATTTACCTATTCATGGTCACCTGCTGCTAACCTGAGCTGCACTAACTGCCAGTCTCCTGTGTTTACACCCACGTCAGCAGGCAACTATACATATACCGTTACTGTAACAAACAGCAATGGTTGCTCTACTACTTGTACAGTTAGTTTCTGTGTATTCGACATACGTGTAACAGGCAAAGGCAACAATAATAAGGTGTACATCTGCCATGCGCCTCCGGGTAATCCCAACAACGCTCAAACACTGTCTGTTAGTGTTAATGCTGTTGCGTCGCATTTAAGCGGCCATTCTGGCGACAGGCTGGGTACTTGCGATATGTCTTGTAACTCATCAGCCAAGGGCGGACGCAACAATAGAGAAGAAGGTACTGAAGAAGGCGAAGAGCACTCTATAGAAGAGCTGGTTGCTGAGAACGGTATCAAAGTATACCCCAACCCGAACAACGGTATGTTCACACTGAATCTGCCTAATGCTGAAGAGGCGCAAATACTCATCAGCAATGTTAGCGGCCAGGTGGTGTACAAGAATAGTGTTTCAGGAACTCAGAAGGTGTCAATAGACCTGAGCAGCAATGTTAAGGGAATATACATGATACAGGTGGTGAGCGGAACAAATACTTACCATACCAGGGTAAGCATCCAACAGTAATCATTTGTTAAAAACAATGAAGCGGCGGCCATTGG
>DATCSV010000436.1:0-7732 GCA_036568285.1 Flavipsychrobacter sp.
TGGGTGTTATCGAGTTTGCAGAAACCGAAACTGACCAGGAGGGAATGCTCGAGCTACTGGGCATGTTAAAGATGAGCGTAAAAAAACTGGATGGCTTTGTGGTAGATATACTAAACTACTCAAGGAATGCCCGGATGCACATAGAAAGTGAGCGGATAAACCTAAACGAACTGGTAACGACGATTGTACACGATCTGAGATTTATGAATGCGGGCAATAGCAATGTAAATATCAATATAAAAATTGACCCTGCGGCCGAATTATATTCAGACAAAAGCAGGATAAAAATGATTGTAAGCAACCTGCTGGCCAACGCACTTCGCTACCACGACCCTGCGAAGACTGACCCATATGTGAACATACTTGTTGAAGATGGTGATAAGGGTCTAGCCATTTCAATAGAAGACAATGGCATAGGCATTGCCGAGGATCACCACGAAAAGATATTTGACATGTTCTACCGCGCCTCTGTCATGTCAGAGGGCACAGGTATAGGCTTATACATAGTGAAAGAGACTGTAGAAAAATTGAAAGGAAGAATAGAATTGAATTCAGAACCGGGTAAGGGTTCAGTTTTCACGATATTCCTGCCAACAACAAAAGAAAAATACGACGCACATGACAGACGAGAAAAGTGATTTTATTTTCAAGAAGATCATGATTGTTGATGACAATCATATAGACCGCTTTATTGCCGAGAAGACTATCCGGAAATACCAGTTTTCAGAAGATGTATTGCCGGTACCGTCTGCGGTAGCGGCATTGCAGCATCTCTTAGCCACAGCTGATAATGCCGGTGCACTTCCCGAAATAATATTGCTGGACATTAATATGCCGGAAATGAATGGTTTTGAATTCCTGGAAAAATATGCTGAATTGCCCGAAAGTTTGAAAGAGCAAACGACTGTATTCATGTTAAGCACTTCTCTGAATGAAGACGACAAACAAGCTGCTGAACAAAACCCGCATGTGAAACAGTTTTTGAACAAACCGCTGAACGAAGAAACACTGAATACCATAAGGACATTGGTACAGAACCCGTAGTTATTTGCCCCTCCCCTGAAAGATGACCATCAAAGTGTACATCATTATTTTAATATCCAGCACCAGGGAGCAATTCTCAATATAAAGCAAATCGTACTTCATACGCTCTACCATTTCCTGCACATTTTCTGCGTAGCCAAACTGGACCATACCCCAAGATGTAAGACCGGGCTTTACCTTATGAAGATATTTATAATGCGGGTGCGAAGCGATAATGCGGTCAATAAAAAACTGCCGCTCGGGGCGCGGACCTACTAAAGACATTTCACCTTTTAGTATGTTGTAAAACTGCGGCAGTTCATCTATACGCCATTTTCTCATAAAACGCCCCCAGGAGGTAATGCGCGGGTCTTCGTGACTGGACAATGCCGGGCCATCCTGCTCTGCATTCACATACATCGACCTGAACTTATAAATATAAAACGGTTCGCCAAATAAACCTATACGCTGCTGCTTGTAGATAATGGGGCCGGATGAAGAAAACCTTACTCTCATAGCGGCAAACAATAATAGCGGCGACAACAGCACCAAAGCTGTCAGGGAAGCAATGATATCTATTGCACGCTTACATACCCGCTGCCAATCGGGCATCAGGTCAGGATAAATGTGAATGAGCACAGCATCATACACATTGCTGGTTTTTACTGAACCGGATATGATATCGTATAGGTCAGGCTGAATTTTTATCACCACCGGCCTGTAACTGAGCCTTGTCAGTATATTCTCCAGCAGGTGGTGTTCGGATGTGTCCACTGCTATGATCACCTCCTCTATCGCATGTTCATCAATTATCTGCTCAAGCTCAGACAAATGACCTAGCTGAGGCAGGAATTTACTCATGCCATTGCCATTCTCTTTGGTAGAGTATATGAATCCTTTAAACACGTTACCCAGTGCCCTGCGGCTGCCTGTTATACTCTTGTAGAGCTCTATGGCTTTCTGGTTACCACCTATTATCAGCGTATTGAAGCCCACCTTACCCTTCACCAGGTTGTTCTTTACCCTGTTGAGCAGGAACAAACGTATGACAAGCGTAGTCGCCGTGTGTATAAAGAGATACCTGCCCGTTGTCCTGATAAAATAAGAATAGTCTTCCGCATCATTTGCAAAAATGAACAACGCCACCAGTATGCTGCCAATAATACATGATATAAGCGTGCGGTTAATTTCGTCCAGCCTCGATTTTCGGTACAGGTCGAAATAAGTGCCTGAAAGCATATACAGCAGCAACCATCCCCCGGGTATTACCACCAAGCTCATCACATAATCCCTGGTGCCGAAAATGCTCCATGACGCCCAATAGCTAAAATCGCCTAGTGCATAGTGCCTGTAACCCCAAAACAAAAGCCAGGCTGCCAGCGCCGATAGATAATCGAGCAGCACCATCCACTTAATGGCATTTAATTTGGCTTTTGACAGGTACATGTACTGTTAGTAGGTTACCACTTTTATATTGTCTAATAGGACATACCCTGAGGCTTGCCCCTCCGGCAAAGCAGTTTTAACAAGCAACTTATAGTCCTTGCCGGGATATTTGCCTCTGAACGTTGCCAGGTCTATATATATCTTCTTCCATGTATCGGTTGCCTTTACTCCCATTACGTACTCATATGCGTCAATACCGGAGTTCAAAGTACCGTACAATCCCACCTCGAACGGTACATTACATTTATAATTCACCTCCAGGTAGGCCTCACCTATAGCTATCGGGAACCCGGTATTACTTATGCTCTCCGAATAAGGGAATGTACCATTCAACTCAATAAGCCCGGCCCCACCGCCTTCAAACACCATAGACTTATCATTAGTTCGGCGTATAGAAGTATCGTTTGTCAATTCGGGTGTAAATGGTATAAACGAGTTACCAACTTCAAAATCTTCTTTATATGGGAATTTTGCGGCTTCCGTGTACCGAACAACAGGTGTGAAGTTTATTGTTCCACCCGGCGTAGTGGCCAGTGTCATACTGTCAAAAGTATAAAAGACATATTGCGGCTGCAGGTCTACAAGCCCATTGAGAGTGATACCCGGAATAATTGACAGCGTTCCTTTTTCTCCTTCAGTGATCACGGGCACGTAACATGGAATATCGAAAATGCCCACAGGGTCGTTATTATAATACATCCAAACGCTGGTGATATTATGATGGGCTGTACCCTGTACCGAAGTGTTGGTAATGTCGACTATCAGCGAATCTATCTTTACATATGTCGGTATAGGCTCCGGCTTATTAATAGTGTTACATGCTGATACACACAGTACCAGTAATGGGGTAATCAATAACAAAATCTTAAATCTCATCAGTGCAATAATTCTGGATTGCTTACGTTTGAAAACGCTTTTTACACTTCAAATATTGTGCTAAACATTATGAAGTTCGTTATGCAAACTCATTTTCTTTAATATCTGGTGTGCTACATCCATAGCCTGGTAACCATCGTAAACGGATACACGCACGGGTTTATCTTCCAGTATAGCCTTTGAGAACTCTTCCAGCTCCAGCTTTATCGAATTTACAGGCTTTATATCAGGCATTTGTATGGATATTGTCTTTTTTTCGCCGCCGGGCGCTTCTATCGGGAAATCAAACATTCCCTTTTCACTGCCGGACTCTTTCAGCCTGATAACTTCTGTCTTTTTCTCCAGGAAGTCTATACCAATATAGGCATCACGCTGAAACAGGCGCATCTTACGCATTTTCTTTATAGATATACGACTGGAGGTAAGGTTAGCCACACAACCATTGTCAAACTCGATACGCGCGTTGGCGATATCCGCCGATTCGCTGACTACAGATACGCCACTGGCCGATATACGCCTTACCGGCGATTTCACCAGGTGCATTACTATGTCTATATCATGTATCATCAGGTCGAGAATGACCGATACATCCGTACCACGGGGATTGAATTGAGCCAGCCGGTGCGCTTCAATAAACAGCGGCTGTAAGCCCTGCTCTTCCAGTGCCAGATACGCGGGGTTGTAGCGCTCCACGTGTCCCACCTGGCATTTTACATTAGCTTCTTTTACCAGATGCACCAGTTCCTGGGCTTCGTCCAGCGACTGAGCCAAAGGCTTTTCAATAAATATGTGCTTACCCGCCAACAGGCATTTCTTCGCTATCTCGTAGTGGGTGGTGGTCGTAGATACAATATCCAGGGCACGGGCGTCTTCTATAAGCGCATCAGCACTTGTATACCGCTGCACGCCAAATTCCTCGGTTATGGCCAGAGCTTTTGCGTCATCAGGGTCGTAAAACCCTACCAATTCTGTACCGGCAACCTCCTTCCATTGCTGTATATGTATCCTTCCCAGGTGCCCGGCGCCGAAAACTCCTATTTTTAGCATGTATGCCTTAAAGTTGCTTTTTAAAGAAACGCAAGATAACAATAATCAGGCACTATATCAGCCCCTCATCCGCCATACTGCAATAGTTGTTATCCCCGATTATCAGGTGGTCCAGCAGCTTGATGTCCATCAACGCCGCAGCTTCCTTCAGTTTTTCGGTCATAGAGATATCTTCCCTGCTTGGCTTAAGATTTCCACTGGGATGATTATGCGCCACTATCAGGCGGGAGGCACTGCTGAGCAACGCGTTTTTCAGTATGATGCGTATATCGGCTACCGTACTCGTAAGCCCACCCTTCCCTATATGTTCAAAGCGAATGATACTGCTGGATTGGCTGAGATACATGACATAAAAGACTTCGTGCCCCAGGTCCCGCATCAGGGGTATAAATATTTCCGCAGCATCTTTACTTTGGGTAATCGTTTGCCTTGACAACCCTGCCGACATCTGCCGCCTTCGCCCCAGCTCCAATGCCGCTGCTATAGTTATAGCTCTTGCCTCCCCTATACCTTTGGTCTGCTGCAGTTCTTCCACGCTCAGCCTGCCCAGGTCGTGCAGTTGGTTGCCGGCCTGCTTCAGTACATCCCTTGCCAGGTCAAGTGCAGAGCGCTCCCGCGTACCACTGGATATGAGTATGGCCAGTAGTTCCGCATCCGCCAGGGCTGCCGGGCCTTTATGCAGCAGCTTCTCGCGGGGGCGTTCATCTTCTGCCCAGTTTTTGATGCTGTTTGTATTACTCACGTGATGGTTATGAGCCTGAAAACTACAAGTTTATTGTTAAAAGAACCAGCACTAAAAAAGGGGACGCCCATGAGGTATCCTTTGATACGGGCAGAACAGTTTCCGGTCATCAGGCGCTGCAATGTAAAAAACGGCTCCGTCATGCTGTATTATTTCAGCTATCATTTCCCGCCGGTTTAAAAAAGCTGCCCACGTATTCGTTATTCTGCCCGCCTGTGAATAATGTCCTGAAGCGCTGATTTAATTAAATGAAATTTGTTATGAATTCATCAAAACGCTGCAGCAGGCAGATGCCGAAAAGCCTTAACAGAGTAGGCGTTCATTAATAAATAAGTTGTATGAAAACATCACACATTTTAACCATCGTATTGGGGGTGACTTGTTTCAGCACGCAAGCCCAGGTAGTGAGCAATACCAATCTTACTACCATCCCTCCCCCCATTCGTGCAGCAATGGGTATTAACTATCCAGCGGCAGGTGCTATTCCCGGGCCGGCTAATGAGCAACCTCAATTAAATATCTTCTCTACCAGTCGCAATGCCAACGTCGGAGGTGAGGCTTATATTAATTGCAGGCGCGAAATACAAAATGGTAATGGGGATTTCTTTGAGATTCAAAATGCTTCAGGCGGAGGCCCGGCCGTACCGCCATTTACTCAGACATCATTTCTACCGATGCTTACAGGATCAGCGTTCACACACAACAATCCGGCATTAACACTCTGCGGTAATATTGACAATGGGAGCCAGGATGTAGTTAATACTAATCCTGTCATGGATTTTGCCGCTGTCAGGGGGTATCAAAGGCTCCAGACTGCTCCGGTAGCTGTACAAAACAGGCCATTGTATAGATGGAGGAATAACGCCAACATCCTTATGATGATGCAGGCCAATGGTAACCTCGGTATCGGCATCGGCGCAGCCGTGCCTACAGCATTATTGCATACCAATGGTTTTGTGAGACATGAGAACCTGGATAACGGTACCGGCAATGTACTTACAGTGGACGCACAGGGCAATATCTTAAATAGCGGTGTTGCATTCAATCCTAACCCGGGAATACAAAACACATGCGCTACTGTTGATTTTGTTCCTAAGGTTACAGATGCACTGGGAAACCTGGGCTGCAGCCAGATATTTGATGACGGTACCAGCGTAGGGATAAACACAACCGGGCCATTTGGTTATGCAGGTGGGGGTGTATTTACTGCTGGTTTTCCGGCACCACAAGCAGTGAGGCTCGATGTAGTAGGGTTGACGCGTTCAACATCATTCGTAGCTACCTCTGACGCTAAATACAAAACAAATGTGACTACGTTATCCAATTCGCTGGAAGCTGTTTTAAAATTGAACCCTGTAGAATATAACTGGAATGTAGGCAAATACCAGGACAAAGGTTTCGACCATTTGAAGCATAGCGGTTTCCTGGCACAGGAACTGGCAGAGGTGTTACCCAATTCAGTAATAAAAGATGAAAAGGGTGACTATGCCGTTGATTATAATTCTATCATACCTGTACTCGCGCAGGCTATACAAGAGCAACAAGTTAAAATAGACGAACTGACCATTAAACTGGCACAAAAGGGCGCTGACAACACATCCGCAAGCGACGTAATACTTAAGGATGTAAAACTTTACCAGAACGCACCCAACCCGTTCAACCAAACTACAGAGATTAAGTATTACCTGCCACAGGCTGTACGAAACGCCTTCATAGCCATTTACAACCTGAGCGGCAAGCAGCTTAAAGCCTACGATATACAGCAACGCGGAGATGGTGCAATAACCGTACAGGCTGAGGAACTCGCACCAGGTATGTACCTCTACAGCCTGATAGTAGAAGGCCGCGAAGCGGATACTAAACGTATGATATTGAGTAAATAATCTAAGTCGCAACCATATGTTTAAATAGTTGCAATCTCAGGCGGATGCTGAAAAGCCTTAACAGAGTAGGCATTATTAATAAAAAAAAATGTATGAAAACATCACATATTTTAACCATAGTATTAGGCTTTAGCTGTTTCAGCATGCAAGCCCAGGTAGTGAGCAATACCAACCGTACCATAGCCCCCATTCGTGCAGCAATGGGTATTAACTATCCTGCAGCAGGTGTTATCCCCGGGCCGGCTAATGAGCAACCCCAATTAAATATCTTCTCCACCAGCCTTACAGGTAATAATGTCGGGGGTGAAGCTTATATTAATTGCAGGCGCGAAATACAAAATGGTAATGGGGATTTCTTTGAGATTCACAATGGTTTAAATGGAGGGCCTGCTGTGCTGCCATTTACCCAGACATCATTTCAACCAATGCTTACAGGATCTGCGTTCACACACAACACTTCTGCATTAATACTCTGCGGCAATATCGCCACGCTGGGCCAAGACGCAGTTAATACTAATCCTATTATGGATTTTGTCGCTGTCAGGGGGTATCAAAGGCTCCAGACTGCTCCGGTAGCTGTACAAAACAGGCCTTTATTTGGATGGAGGAATGACCTCAATGTCCTTATGATGATGCAGGCCAATGGTAACCTCGGTATCGGCATCGGCGCAGCCGTGCCTACAGCATTATTGCATACCAATGGTTTTGTGAGACA
>DATCSV010000437.1:0-5043 GCA_036568285.1 Flavipsychrobacter sp.
TTCGTATGTCTGTACTTTGCTGTTCAGCAGGTTGATAAGCCTACGGGCTTTACCCAGTTCTGCGGCTGTGGCATTTTTATTCTTGATAATGTTGTCTATCTGCCGGCGCAATTTGGCTATTTCACCGTCTTTGTCGCCCAGCAGGTTCTGCATTTGCGTGTTTTTAGAAACTAAATCGTCTAACCTAACCAAAGCGGCATTGTAATCAGATTCCACCGCTTTGCGCGATGAGTCTGAGAACTGAAATTCAGCCTGCACCTGGTCACGTTGTTTGCGCGCTGTGTTGTTGCGTACTATAAAGTAAATGTTGGATATGAGCAGTAGTATAATTACAGCCCAATATACCTTGGTATAATCACGTTTTGGTTGTTTTGGCTGCTGTGGTTCGCTTTGCGCGGGTTGATTCAATTCCTGACTCATATGAATAGAATGATTTGTTTACAAACGTACAAGAAAAATAGTCTTTTTTCAGGCTTGATGCAAATAGATTAACACAGCACCCCTGATATTTGTTATAGTGCGGGAAAAATATGTATCATTACAAACTGGATTTTAACGATTTCTGAACATGACGCATCACCAGCATATAATGTTTGTGGATATAGAAACTGTTCCACTGGTGCAGGACTACAATTCTTTATCTGAAAGAATGCAACTTGAGTGGGAGAAGAAATGCAAATTTCTGAAGCGGGATGCGGACCCTGATGTTACTTATGGCGAACTCTTCAGCGATAAGGCAGGGGTCTTTTCAGAGTTTGCCAGGGTCGTGTGTATTGGGTTCGGTAGTCTGCACCATACTGATGGACATTGGCGAATGCGGCTAAAGTCGATAGCTATGGACGATGAACAGAAGCTGCTGGCGGAGTTCTCTGATGTAGTGAGCAGATTTATGGCGTACAATTCGCAGATGGTTTTCTGCGGGCATAATATCAAAGAGTTTGACATTCCTTTCCTGTGCAGGCGTATGCTGATACAGGGTGTACCACTGCCACCGGTGATGAACCTGGGCGGAAAGAAACCGTGGGAAAATCCTCATATAGACACGCTGGAGATGTGGAAGTTTGGTGATTATAAAAACTATACTTCTCTGGCGCTGCTGGCAGAGGTATTAGGCATACCTTCGCCTAAAGATGATATAGATGGCAGCATGGTGGCGGATGTTTATTACCAGCTGAACGACCTGCCACGTATAGCCAGGTATTGCCTGCAGGATGTGGCCACCTCGGCCAGGGTATACCTGAAGCTGAAGGGTGAAGAGCCTGATTTTGAAACTGTATTTGTGGATGAACAATCATGGTAGCGGATTTTAAGAAGATCATACAATCGCTGGAGAAGCGGGAATTTGCACCGGTGTACCTGGTGGATGGAGAAGAGCCTTTTTATATAGACATGCTCACAGAGTATTTTGAAGACAAAATACTGCAACCGCACGAGCGTGATTTTAACCTGATGGTGCTGTATGGTAAGGATGTGGAGTGGGCCGACGTGGTGAACGCCTGCAGAAGGTTTCCCATGTTTGCTGAAAGACAAGTAGTGATACTGAAAGATGCAGCGCAAATGCGCTCTCTGAATGAACTGGTTGGATATGTTGAGAATCCGTCGCCTACCACTGTATTCCTCATAGAGCATCGTTTCAAAAAAGTGGATGGCAGAGGTAAACTGGTGAAGGTTGCTAAAGAAAAAGGCCATTATTTTACTTCAGACAAAATAAAAGACGAGCATGTGCCGGCCTGGATACAAGCTTATGGAAAAGAAACGGGCTTTGCCGTAGGCGAAAGGGAATCGCAGATACTCGCCACCTTCCTGGGCAACGACCTGCAGAAGATAGCCAACGAGATAGCCAAAGTACGCATCAACGTACCTGAGGAGCCTGCGCTCACGGCCGAAATGATTCAGAAATATATCGGCATCAGCCGGGAGTACAATGTATTTGAATTTCCTGAAACATTGACGAGTGGCGACAAAGATAAGTTATACCGTATGCTGGCCTATTTCATAGCCAATCCTAAGTCATCGCCCATGCCCTTGTTGATCGGTTCTTTCTACAGCCATTTTTCTAAACTATATCAAGGTTGCTTTCTTGCCGGTAAGCCGGAAAAAGACGCTGCCTCAGCCTTAGGTACTTTTCCGGGCCGTGCCAGGCAAATCATAGCCACAGCACAGAAATACTCTTCGCACCGGATAGAGACTTGCCTGCTGCTGATAGGTAAGTATAGCACTAAGGCCGTAGGGGTAGACAGCAATACCGACGACAGGGAACTGCTGAAGGAAATGATAGGTAAAATGGAATTGGCTTTGAGCTAGGCGTTTAATACATTCTTAGCCGCTATCTCATCATTTTTTAGCTGTGCCTTCAATTCGTCTACCGAGTTGAACCTCTGTTCATCGCGCAGGCGCGCCACGAATATTATTTCCATCTCTTCACCATACACATCTGCCGAAAAATTGAAGATATGCGCCTCGATATGTAAGGTTTGCTCTGTGCTGACAGTGGGCCTGTATCCTATATTCAGCATGGCACAATACGTTTGTCCTTTGTATAATACCTGTACGGCATATACACCATTGGCCGGTATCAACTGTTCGTTGTGTGCAGGCATGATGTTGGCGGTGGGGTAGCCGATACGTCTGCCAAGCTGTGCACCTTTCTGCACGCGGCCTGCCAGTGTATAATTCCTGCCCAGCATATGCGCCGCTTCCTCCACGTGCCCGGCGGCAATGGCATTGCGTACTTTGGTAGAACTGACCGCTGCGTCATCTATCAACTGTGCAGGTATTTCCACTACTTCAAATCCATATTCAGCCTGCATTTTTTTTAGCAGGTGTATGTTGCCGGTGCGGTCGTGGCCGAAGTGGTGGTCGTAACCGATAATAATAGCGCCGGGTTTGAATGTTTTTACCAGGAACCCGGATATATATTCTTCTGCAGACATTGCTGCAAATTCCTTAGTAAAGGGTACTACGACAATGTGTTGAATGCCTGTTTCGGTAACCAGTTGCAATTTTTTATCCAGTGGCGTAAGTATAGGTATATGTTGGTCGGGAAAAATGAGTTTGCGCGGGTGGGGTTCAAAAGTCAACAGCACGCTTTCGCCACCAATGGCCTTGGCGTGCTCACTTACTTTGTTCAGTATCACCTTATGTCCCAGGTGTACCCCGTCGAAAGTGCCGATAGTGATTGCCGGCCTGAGAAACTCAGGTAAGTCGCTGATGGAATAATATATAGCCATGTGTAAAAACGGTGGTAAAGTTAATAATAACCACGGTTAGTCATATATATAACGGAAACACCCGGTATTGACCGGGTGTTTCGCAAGTTTTAATAATATGGTTATTGTTTTATGACTTTCGCCGTATAGCGTTCTGTACCTGTGGTGGCCACTATCATGTACACACCATGTGGCAGGTCGCTGCCTGAGTTGTCTTTGCCATTCCACAGCAGTGTTTTATCATTTTCGTTGACTATGCGGCTGAAAACTTTTCTGCCGGTCATATCAAATACCTCTACCAACTCGGTACCTGCCGGCAGGTCAATTGTCAAGTTGCTGCTGAAGGGGTTGGGGGATAGTTTCAACGACCGCTCAGCTTTTGTAATTTTTTCTACATTAATCCAATTCGGATTGCTGTTGGAGTTAGTGCCGATGGTATCACCTGTTTCCAATGCAAGGAAGGCCGTGTACTCACACAAAACCCTGTTGCGAATACTACTGTCAATAATCTCCTGTGCGTAAGTTGGGTTGTTTTGCCCCACAAGAGTATTTATAAAATGATAAGACCAGGCAGAAGGATAGTTGTCATTGCCTGAATAAATTGTATTTAGTGTGTCTTTCATATACATGAATTGCCCCGCGACAATCGCTTGAAGCTCTACTGTTGTACCAACTGGCATCTCGCCGGTATACCTGCCTGTTTCTATATGATGGCGAGCCATATTCAGCCTGTCAACGGGTTGCAGGTTGTAAGAAGAAAATGCAAAACCGTTATTTACGCCAAGTGTAATAGCATATGATGATGTAGTAGTACCCGCATTATCCGCTACCATTTCCAGGGCAGCCGGCATATTCAGGTTATACACATATTTTTGCTTGCCGTTGATATAGGTGTATTGTGCGTTAGTGAATTTGTGTAGTGTTCCGCCCGAGTTTAGCGTAAGCTTATTATACCAGATATCATTAGCATTGTGCAGAGTCCCGCCCATTGAGCCACGGTAAGAGCTGTAGTTTACAATATGTATTTTGTTGTAAAACTTACCTCCGACATCATTTTTTAGCTGTGTGTACATCGCATCAACTGCTGACTGATTGGTTGTATAATCTGAGTTGTTGCTGAGTATCACTACTTGTGCATCTGCGCCAGGTTTGGTGGCACAGAAGTTCAGGGCTGCTGTTAGTAAAGCCTGGTACTGATTTTTGTCTGACGTGAGGTTGGAGGGTATATTGTTGATAGCTACATGTACGGATCCGGTATTGCTCTGCTGCCATGAGGGGAAGGCCTGAACGATAGCACCATTATGTACATAAAATATATTGAATGAGTCTGTACTATTGTAGTTGCTGAGTAACGAAGAGCGGAGCATGTTT
Organism: Flavipsychrobacter sp.; assembly: GCA_036568285.1. GTDB lineage: Bacteria > Bacteroidota > Bacteroidia > Chitinophagales > Chitinophagaceae > UBA5543. The sequence continues at coordinate 4,581 of DATCSV010000437.1, forward strand.
TTTATCTCGGTAATAGTGTGGATTGTATTTGAAGTTTGCGGATGGTCTACGACGAAAACCGTATTCAGGTTTTTGTCGCTGCCCATAGATGCCGGTGGTATCACCATCTGGTATACTCCTTCGTTCGCATTTTTGGCATAAGTATATAGTTTGATACCCGGTGTAGTAGCATATTTCAGGTTAAGGCTGGTACCAGAATAGACGCTTCCGGTTAATATAAGCACATCTTCGCCCGTTGTTTGTGTAATGAGTGATTGGTTATAGTCCTGCTCCATGAAAACGGGCGATGAAAATTCATTATTGTGTTTAACGACTAAATGGACATTGGGCTGTGTCGCCGACGAATTGAAGATTTGTGTTGGCAGCTCCACCGTTGCAAAATCGTTATGCCATTTCAAAGGGGTTAGGTAGGTGATTTTGACCTTACGAGGATACAGCGTTGTCATAGGATATACGCTCAGTT
>DATCSV010000438.1:0-4279 GCA_036568285.1 Flavipsychrobacter sp.
CGTCCGTTGATGTCCAGAACCTGTAGAAACAGGCTTTGTGCTTCCTTTAGGGTGATGTCCAGGTTGGCGTCCCGCGCAGTGGGGTTAGGATAAAGGGTTGTAGAAATTTCTTCGTGGATGTCTTTTATTGACAACGTGGAATCATGTAAAACGACCAGTTCTACATCTCGACTAGAATCAACAAATGCTGCAGTTATTAGTACGTCTTTGTATTCTATATAGTGATTTAGACTGAGTCGTACTGTTGCAGGCAACTGGTATAAATCTGTGAGTTTTGTTACTGCTGAATTAAAATCATACACTGAAAAACTAGAGTCCGCGTAGTATAATTTGCCCTTGTATGCCACAAGATAAACAGCCCCGGGATAAAGTTTCACCGGTATTCGGTATGTCTTCTTACCAGTTGCGGGATTATAACTATAAATATGTCTCTTCCCGTTTTTTATTGCAGAGTAATACAGTTCATGATTATAGAAGCAAAATGGATTTACTGTATTCTGTAGCTGTTGTAAACTTGTTCCTTCAACACTATCTAATGAAATGTTTTTGATAGTGGTGTCCCCGTCAAATTCATACAGTTGAGCACCATTTAAGTTACCTGCCTTCAAGTATATACGGTTGTCGAAAATACGGTAAAACAATAACGTTGTATTCCCAGGAATTGTATAATCAACCATCATTTTAGTTGCTCTTGTTGCAGGATTGTACATGTGAATCTCAAACCCCGCAAGACTGTCTTCACCACAGAAGAGAAGTTTATTACCCCAAGGTATCAAAGGTGTGTTGGGATAGACTTTAACGGTGTTGACTATTCGTCCTTTGCCGGTTATCGGTTCGTATGATATAATAGCGGACGACCCAGAGCTAGTATCGGCCACGAAATATAGCACATTATTCACATTGGTAAATTTGCCTGGAGCGCTGAAGCTTTGATAGGTCATATTACGCAAATCAAGCGCAATAGATGGTGGATTGATGCCATCATATTTATAGATACTTGGATTTATTGAAAGGTCGTCTGTTGCTGCAAAGTAAAGCGTATCGCCGATTACCTGCATGCAATAACGTACGACAATACTTGTCGATCTGTTATAGTTGTAGAGGCAGCTTCCCACTCCTGGATTAATATCTGCAACTATAGATGCAGTATTGCCATCTGTAACCCAAAGTTCAGTACCATGTAGACTATCGGTTGCGTAGAAATATACCTTGTTTTTGAATAAAGTAAAGTTTACCGGATTTGAACCTTCTCCGTAGCGTGTATCTATATCAATAATGTTGCTTGATGTTTGGCTTGCTACAGGAACACTCAGCACACAGAATAAGGCAAGGAACAATAGGATTAATCGCATGTTGTATGACGTTGAATTTTCAAAAATAATTGTTTTTATCTAAATCCTATCTTTGCCCCAAGCCATCCACAGCATTGAAGGACTATTATAAAATACTGGAAATACCTCACACAGCAACTGTAAATGAGGTAAAGAAGGCATACCGCAGGATGGCTTTCAGGTACCACCCTGATGCTAATAACCAGGATGCATTTGCTGAATCATATTTTATAGAGGCGCAGGAGGCTTATGCAGTACTGAGCAATGAAGAGGCAAGGCGGAAATATGATAATGATCTTTGGCTCGCCGGCATGACTACCCGTGCCCGCGAACACCGGGTTGTTACCCCTGACTGGGTGCTGAAGGAGAGTATAAAACTATACAACCATATGGCGACTGTAGATGTGTACAGGATGAACCACAAAGCATTATATGAATACCTGGAGCAACTGCTGAACGAAGGACATATGACTACGCTTACCAACGGAGAAGAGCAATCGGTAAATGAAGGTGTCGTGAATATGATATTGGATAGCACAAAAGGATTGAAGTATTTGTACTTCCATCCCCTGGCTGTAAAGCTGGAGCGACTTTCTGACGGAAATGACGAGTTGCTGGAACGGGTGCGTACAAGGCTTAGATCAAAAGCAATAGAGGCACAGTGGGAGAAAAGTATACCCTACCTGGTGGGTTTAATCACACTCTTGATAGTGATAGCTATGTATTTCTGGGCAAAAACATAAAAACAACAAAAAATTGTTGTTTTTATGTTTATTTAGTTAACTTTGTATTAAGTGACTTAATGCAATAACCTTATATAAAAACCATGAGCAACACATTATCAGACAACGCAGCCTACCAGGAAGTATTCCATTCAAAAGTTCACAATGTAAAGCTATTTATGCCACGAGATGCGGCCAGCGGGTACCATATGAGCCGCTACGTAGCAGCCGGTGCGCAGAATATATACGCGGCTGGCGGTGCTACCAGAGACCTGCTGAATGCCATGATGGATAAGATACTGGAGCTGTGCAACGATGAAAGGAATATAAAATCATTACGAACCGATGTGGCGACCTTGGCCAATAACATTAAATACAGGCTGCACTATCCTGTAGATGAGGACTGCGCCCTGCGTATGGGGGCTATATATACCTTCGCCGAGGGAGAAAACCCGGACACTACAGAAGATTACTGGACGGCAAGAAAGATAGCCTGGGCCAAGGGAGATGTAGCACAAAATATTCCTCCGGACCCGGAACTCTACAGTTTTTTTTTGAGCATAGGCATCGTATCCACACCTGTATGGAAGGAATTGTCCGATACTTTGACCGATTCGAATTATTTCAAAACAAGAACGGACAACCTGAACGCGCTGCAGCCGAGCCGCTAAAATCTGTAGCGGCCAGGGTGGATGACTGGTACGACAGCTTTTGGGATATTTCTATGAAATATTGTGATGGCGATGTGCAGGCAGCAGAGCATTTTATGGATACCGGTGTGTTTATGTTTTACTACCGCATCAGGCAGAAAGCACAATGGCTGAAGTGGCATAATGAGCAAGTGAGTAGAAAAGGTTAATCGACTTACTCATAATACTCGTATTCATATACTGTCATGAATTCCGGTTCAGGATTATCATTAATATAGTTGAACATCCGCAATGCATTTCCGTGCCGGTCTATTTTGAATATTTTATGCCGGATAGTTTCTTTGGGTGCTTCATTGACGGTTAGCGTGGTCTGTGTAAAGTTGTTATAGCTGTCATACAAGTATTCAGAAGTGCCATAGTGGTGTTTGCGATTTTCCCACGCTTCAAAAACTGTGCGTTGAATCAGGCTGTTACGCAGCGTGAAACGGTAAGATGTCAATACTTTGCTGCGTTTGCGAGGTAGCTCCGTGCCGGGATATTCGCGTGCCAGCACTGTGCTGTCATTAGGAGATGTTAGTTCTACAATGCTCAATTGTGTGCGTGGATGATCGTATGGTGGAACGCAGCCGAAACGGGTGGTAATAAGTACAACAGGTGTGCTATCGCTGAATGAATATTCATAGGTTTTGCAATAACCTTCAGCTACCTTGGGGTTGAAATAAGTAGCCGTACTATCTGCTACAATTAATCCTGAGCTATCATACCAGTTTTTAATGACTGAGTATAAGGTGCCCTTTGCTTCCGCTTCTTCCCCTCCATCATATTTCAGGCGGGTGTACTTATATGTAGTTACCGTTTTCAGCGGACCGTTCATTCCCAGGCTGGTGTGTGTGCTGTATACCAGTTGTTCGCGGGCAGTTTGCGCCAGCGACGTGTAAGTAATTAGTATCAGCAGCAAGGCTCTCACTCGAAATATTCGTAAACACAGTCAATATATTTCACCGGCTCCATGTCTTCATTTCGTACAATATAGTTTACAGGATTGCCGTGCTTATCGAGTTTCTCGTTATAATAATAGTATGTTTCCGATTTTTTAAGTTTATGAGATTTGTCCTGGTACGAATGATATGTATTGATCTTTTCTTTTTCAATGATATTCCCATTGTATCTGAGTGTGCGTGATACATACACATCATACGCGCCACCTGTAATCGTAAACACCGCTTCGTTTTCTATTCTGCCCGTTCGGTTTTTAGTTATTGAAATCTGTCCTTCCATTTTGTGGTCAGTAGTGTATATATTGTATGCGTAAGACGTGTCAGAGTTTCTTATATATTTCGTATAATGGGTTTGGTTATTGTTATTATCAGAAAACTTACCTGATACAGGAATACCGTTTGCATCTGCTTTTATCAGGTAGTACTGCTTTTCGGCCATTTTCCCATTCTCAAATCGTGCAATAAGTTCGCTTTCAAGTACGCCGGCGGTTGTATAGTTGTATGCATGGGTACTGGGGTTTTCATCATCTATTACAGGCTTGTTGCCACCTGTTTTGTAAGGGTACTCAACGAGTGTC
>DATCSV010000439.1:0-5263 GCA_036568285.1 Flavipsychrobacter sp.
TAAAAAACGCAACAGATGTGCAGGCCGATGCGTATGCAGAAGAACATTTGTTTACTCCCATGCAGATAAGCAACTACGAATGGATAAAAAGTTCGGAGTTTTGGACGAAGCTGGAAAGTGGTGAGATACCGGATGTGCCCAAGCCTGACCCGCCGATAGAATACCCGGGCTATTTTGCAACATATCCGCATACAGGCGGCGGGCTGAAAATGCTCCCGCGCGATATGGCTAAACTGGGGCAACTATACCTCAACAAAGGAACCTGGAATGGCAAACAGATATTACCCGCAGCATGGGTGGAACAATCTGTGCAGCCGCATTATGGTAATAACGAATATGGTTACGGGTGGCGCTTAGCTAAATACAGCGTGCAGGGCAAAGAAACAAATTGCTATTATGCTACAGGATTTGGACTGCAAAGTATCTATGTATTACCTGAGTACCAACTTGTTGTAGTGTTCACACAACAGAATTACCGCAACATGCAGGAGGGTAGCCGGCAGACACAGGATGTACTACAGAATTATGTGCTGAAGGCGGTAACAGGTTAATAAAAGCTGTTGATAGCATTTATACAATTGTCTTAAGTAAGTATGGTGTCTGTAGGTACATTAATAGTAAATCCCTTATATTTGAATAATAGTGTTAAGCAGATTAATCTGAATTTACACTTTAGTATTTATCAACTTAACTTAAAACAGGTAGTATGAAGAAAGGAATTTTACTCGCGGCGGCAGGTGTGGCATGTTGTTGTGGCGCTTATGCGCAGAATGAACTTGACAAGTATACAACAAGTGCTAACACCTATACAGAAATTGGGACTAGTATGCACGGACTGAGCAATCCACAGGATCTTGATTTTGTACCGGGCAGGCCAAACGAATGCTGGGTAGTGAACAGGGAATCCGCTGGTGGAAGCTTTGTGCTATTCTTTAATACGGGCAAGCCTAACCAGTCGCACCAATTCAGGCGCGATTCTCACAATGGCCATTTTATGGCGCGTACAGTGGCAGTGGCCTTTGGCGACAATAATAATTTCGCAACAGCACAGGATATACAGACTACAAATGGACCGGGCACATTCTTTATGGGCCCTGCCTTATGGACAAGCGATACATCGATCTTTGCCCGTGAAAACCAGGATTTATCAGGGTCTTTACTCGGCAGTCATATTGATATGTTGCACCAGAGCCCCTACGGAATGGGCGTAGCGTATGACAACGCTAATGTTTATTGGTATTTTGATGGTCATAATGGCAACATCTGTAAATATGATTTTGCAGCGCCGCATATCGTAGGTGGAGACGACCACTCTGACGGAAAGGTATATCGTTATACAGATGTTACCGTAACCCGGAAGCCCAATGTACCCAGCCATATGGCACTTGATAAGCAAAACAATTGGCTGTATATAGTTGATGGCGGAGCTAACAGGGTAATTAGAATGAAGACGAATTCGGGTAACGTAGGAAGCGACCTTACACCTTATGCTGAGCCGCTGGCAGAATTTAAAGAAGTAACCGGCGCTACAACAGAAGTTATGGTTTCATCTGGTTTAAGTTCTCCCTGCGGAATAGATTACCGCAATGGCAGGATCATTGTCAGCGACTTTGCTACCGGCAATATTCATGTCTATGACGTTAGCACTACTCCTGCCACGCTTGTAGGTACCATCCTAACAGGCGGTCCCGGTGTTATGGGTGTAAAAATTACAAACGAGAACAAGATATGGTATGTAAATAGTACGACCAAGAAGCTATACAGGATAGACAACCCCAATGTAGTATCCGTTGAGGAAGCTGTAGAAAAAATGAACTACGCGGTTTATCCTAATCCGGCCAACAACATTCTTAATATACGTATGGATGACGTAACAGGTGCAGACCAGGCTACCATCAGGGTCTTTGATGTAGCCGGCAGGCAGGTGTATACCAACGTTACCGGCCAGCAGCTCACAACTATCAATACAGCAGCCTGGGCAAAGGGTATGTACAATGTAGTTTTATCGTACAAAAATGCCACAGAGGTTACTAAAGTAATAGTACAATAATACTTTCAGAAGAGTTTCTAATAAAAACCGTCCACCCTTGGTGGGCGGTTTTTTCTTGTCAGAACCTGGATGCTGCGATAAACGGGTCTACCAATATCTCGTAGCGTCTCCCATTTTTGGGTTCAAGCGTGTTCAGGTCGTACACCTGGTAATAACCATTACGGCCACTGCATGGGCCCGAATGATGCGGTGCGGGGCCGTCATAGTTCTGATTCCGACTGAATATAAAAAATGTATTGCCTTGTTCGTTTAGAGCAATGCTGTTAGGCTGGTAGAAATCACCTGAAATTACCTTTTCAACTTCCAGCGTGTTGTAATTAATAACATATACTGTACCCTTAAAAATGCCTGTCGCTACGTCCTCAGAGCATGCCACAAACAGGTACGGCTTGTTTTTGGCGAAAGTCAAAGCTGTAGGACGAATGCCTACAGGTATTACTTTAATTAAGCTGTCATTATGTGTATTAAACACCCGGATTTCCCGTGTCTGGTGACAGGTGACAAAATACTTTGTGTAATCGGGAGACATCCCTACTTCAAAGGGATCAGGGGTTCCTGCGGCAGTATTCGTGGTAAGCGGTTTGCCGTCTATACTTATAGTTTCGGTATTGCCATTGCTGTATTTATACAACGTATTACCATGCAGGCTCGTAACATAAAAGGCATCAAAGGACTTATTGCCAGCGACACCGTTCGGATTGACAAATGATGTGCCGGGCAGGTATTGCATCCCGGAGGTTGCAGTGTTAACTATAGCCAGCTGGTGGTTGTCTGCGTTTGTCAACGCTACTTTTTCGCCATCAGGTGACATCGCCATGATAGACCAGAGGATGTTATTGAGCGGAATCTGTGCGACTACCTTGTCTGTATAAGTATCTATTTTATAGATTTCTTCGCCAAACCACATACATGCATAGGCATATCTGCCGTCGGGGGAAACTTTTATATAGTCGGCCATTTCCAGTCCATCCGTATTGCCAATGGGTATGTAGCGCATCACTACGTTCTTCTCTGCGTCAATTACCGCCACCATATCGCAGCCCAGGTGCACGACATATACCTTCTGGCGCGTTGCCGGTTCCGACGCGAACGCTACATTTCCGTTTTTGTCAGGTGCGCCTTCGTCTATCCATTTTTTTATCGCCAGGTATTCTTCTTTTGTCAGCGGATTGTGGTTGAGTGGCATGGTTGGTATAGCTACAGGCCCCAACGTTGAGTCTGTATTGATGAAATACATCAGCGAGCTGTAATCGGAACTGTAAGGCACCACTACCGCACCATTTGCACTGCCGTTGAACAAATGTTCCCATGTGTCCAGCCTCAGGTTGCCGGCACCGGTGTAGCTGGCCTCGTTGTGGCAGCCGGCTGTAGCGCAGCGGTTTACGATTATATCACCAACTGCTGCAGGATAGTCACCGTCACTTGCAGCGCCGGGCGCAGCACCGGGCTCGTGCCTGCACGATATGCCAAATATCGTCGCACAAGCTATTATAAAGAATTTCAGTATCGTTTTGTTCATACCCGGTACGTATTCATCCAAATATACTGACAAATGTTGATACACATATCGCCTGTTGAGGGAAATAATAAATGTATTATTGCTATGAAAATCAATATGCGTATAGATTTCATTAAGGTGTCATATTGTTTATCTTTGTGGCGGTTGCTTATGTTTTTTCTGCACGCCCGTAAAGCTTTTTCCCGTTTTACATCTTTTGTGTTCCCGCAGCCGTTTATACCCTTTGTAGTACAAATAAATATTTGCTGACAGATGGCATGGATAGATATTATCATTTTCGCGGTGTACTTTTTACTGATGCTGAGTGTGGGTTTCTACTTCCTGCACAGGAATGAAAACGAACGCGACTACTATACAGGCGGTGGCAATATGAAGCCGGGGCACGTAGGATTGTCAGTAGTAGCCACAGATGTGGGCGGCGGTTTTTCCATTGGCCTGGGTGGTTTAGGATTTACCATGGGCCTTTCGGGTTCATGGTTATTGTTTACGGGGCTCATCGGTGCGTGGATAAGCGCAGCATTGCTAATACCCAAAGTATTTGACTGGCAGCAAAAACATGGCAAACATTTTCTTACGCTGCCACAAGTGTTCGGCTTCCTGTACAGCAGGCCGGTGGCTATTATTGCCGCAGTTATCTGCATCATTGGCTATATGGGTTTTACCAGCTCGCAACTATTGGCGGGGGCTAAACTCACATCTGCCACCTTCCCCCAGATGGGTACGCAGCAAATGCTGTGGATAATGGGTGCGATAGCCGTAGTATATACTATGATGGGAGGCATGAAGGCTGTGATATATACAGATACTGTACAGTGGATAATATTGCTGATAGGGCTGATGGGAGTGGCTATACCGATGACCTGGATAAAACTGGGCGGCCTGGAAGGTATCAGGCCCTACGTGACTGACGATATGATGAGCCTGACCAACATTACCTGGCAGAATATTGTGAACTGGACCGTGACTGTAGTGCCTATATGGTTTGTCGGCATGACACTGTACCAAAGAATATTTGCTTGCAAAGATGTGAAGACTGCAAAGAAAGCATGGTATATAGCCGGTGTGCTGGAGTGGCCGTTTATGGCATTTACCGGTGTATTGCTGGGTATGCTGGCCAATGTTGCTGTGCAGCAAGGCATAGTGGCCGTACCCGGCGGTACACTGACCGACAGTGAACTGGGCCTGCCACTATTGATAAAAAACATTTTGCCTGCGGGAGTAACAGGTTTGGTATTGGCAGCTTATTTCTCAGCTGTGCTGTCCACTGCAGATAGTTGCCTGATGGCTGCGTCGGGCAGTGTAGTGGGCGACTTGGTGCCGCAAAGCAGCAAGGGCCAGCATAAAAAGGTAGTACGTTTTTCGCAGTACGCCACGCTGGCTATTGGGCTATTTGCCATATTGCTGGCATCGGTAATGGAAAATGTATTAGAGCTGATGTTGTACGCCTACGCCTTTATGGTATCAGGGTTGAGCGTACCGATAGTTGCAGCAATATTTTTAAAGCGACGTTATGCCCGGGCGGCTATGGTCAGCATGATACTTGGTGGTGGCATTACCATTGTCCTGATTATATCAGGTGTAGGGCTACCTTACGGGCTGGATGCTAATATACTCGGCTTGAGTGCTGCTACCATAGGATATATCGTCACACACCAATTATTATCATCAAGAGCAAAGCAGTTAGCATAAGTATA
>DATCSV010000440.1:0-3668 GCA_036568285.1 Flavipsychrobacter sp.
ATAAAAGCTGCTAACTGATTGTTCCGTAATTTAGCAGCGGATATTCCAATGGGTTTAACAAATATTAAATTATGATTTTTAGCATGTTTTTTCTATTTAACTGGTTTTCGTTTGGCGTGCCGGCTGCCCCTGAAGAGCAGATGCACAAGAGTATTTATGAATACAAGGTAGAAGCACTGGATGGCGGCACAATCGACTTTTCAGATTTCAAAGGAAAGAAAATACTTATAGTGAACACTGCTTCTAAATGCGGCTACACGCCACAGTACGAAGGGCTGGAAGCACTATATAAGAAATACAAAGGCAAGCTGGTTATAGTAGGCTTCCCGTCCAACAACTTCGGTTTCCAGGAGCCGGGGTCTAATGAAGACATAGCCGCCTTCTGCCAGAAGAACTATGGCGTTACCTTCCCCATGGCTGCCAAGATAAGCGTAAAGGGCAAGGAAATGGCGCCCATCTACCACTGGCTGACTAAAAAGGAATATAACAACTACGACAACAGTAGCGTTAAGTGGAACTTCCAGAAGTACCTGATAGACGAGGAGGGTAAACTGGTAGGAATATACTCATCGAAGGTAAAACCTGATGATGCAGAGTTGATACAAGAGATAGAGAAATAGGCAAGAGAAACAGCCCCCTCGGTGCGAGGGGGCTGTTTCTTTGTTTTTATAGCCGTTATCTACGAGGCAAACCTGGATGCGGTGGCAGTGGTGGTAAAGGTGGATTCTTAGGCGCAGGTAAAGGTGGCGGAACAGGTACAGGTTGTACAATTACCCTGGGAGGTGGTGCTGGCGCAGGCACATACACTCTTTCAACCCTGGCAGGTGGCGCAGGCACCACCACTACCCTTTCTTTACTTTTATAATGGCCACGCTTATGGTTAGGATGTTTTTGCTGGTATTCTTTTTTGTGGGGGTGCTTATAATGTCCTTTCTTTTTACCCTGTTGTGCATCAGCACTAAAACCGGCGAATATGATAGCTAACATCAACAACCCGGTTACGATATACCGTTTCATACTTAATGCATTTTGGTTAGTCATTAGAACAAACCCGGCAGACCGACAGTTGCGTATGAAACGTTAAAGCGGGAATCAATGCGGACATTTTGTGGATGCCAGTTCCTTGTTATCCAGCTTTTGAAAGCGCGCTTTATTTCGCCTTTCGAAGTTAAATAATGGCTTACGCTCCTGTTTTTTACGAACTACTTTTTCGTCTTCCTTTACCTTAGCCGCTTGGGCACGCTTAGCTTCTTTGGCGGTTCGCTCCTTCTCTTTTTCTTTTTCTAACAGTTCAGGAAACTTTATGAGCGATTTCCTCACCTTCCACGACTTCTTTTTGGGCGGGCATTTAGTTTGGCTGTATTGGGCGAAAGCATCGCCACCTGTGATGATAAATAAGCCGCAAAGGCATATCAGCCATGTTAATGATCGTTTCATATCTACACATTTATCCTGTTTCACAATAGCTATGGTAGCTACTGTATTAACAGACGGCGATATTGAAACAATAGTAAGCGGCCGATTGTTAAAATAATGTCATATAATTTTCCGTATGCGGATTACCTGCGCCTGGTCTTCCAATTAGCAGCCGTGTTTGATACGGTATTGAGCTGACTTATCGGCTTTTTCTGCTTTTCCCACACATAGGCGGAAAACAGTGCGGCCACTTTATCTGCTTCTTCGTCATCGGGCTGTAGATATTCCGGCTTGAAATGCTTCTCTATGAAGCCCGTATCAAATTTCCCCTGCCTGAACGGCTCGGTCTGCACCGCCCACTTGCCGAAGCCCAGGGTGGTTTGTATGCCGCTGATATGATATTCATCCACCGCACGGCAGAGCCTGTCTATAGCTTCATCCCGCGTGGCAGCATGTACTACCAGTTTGGCTATCATCGGGTCGTAGAAGATGGGGATGTCCATACCCTGCTCGTAACCGTCGTCGACACGCACGCCCGGACCTTTGGGGGGCATGTAGGTATCCAGCCTGCCTGTATCGGGCAGAAAGTTGTTTGCAGGATCTTCAGCACACACCCTTAACTCTATTGAATGCCCGTTTATTTTGAGGTCGTCCTGTGTAAAGGACAGCTTTTCGCCGCGGGCCACCTTTATTTGTTCCTTCACCAAGTCTATGCCCGTGATCATTTCAGAAACACAATGCTCCACCTGCAGGCGGGTATTCATTTCCAGGAAGTAAAAGTTTAGATCATTATCTACCAGGAACTCTACCGTACCTGCGCCATGATATTTACAGGAGCGGGCCACAGCTACGGCGCTCTCACCCATCGCTTTGCGTATATCCGGTGTCAGACAGCTTGAGGGAGCTTCTTCTATCAACTTCTGGTGGCGGCGCTGTATAGAACACTCCCGCTCAAAAAGATACACATAATTACCATGCTGGTCGCCCAGTAGCTGAATTTCTATATGCTTGGGCGAGGCCACGTACTTCTCTATAAATACCGCATCGTCACCAAAAGAGTTGAGTGCTTCACTCTTAGCCATCTGCATCTGCGATTCCAGTTCCCCTTCGTTGTTCACCACACGCATACCCTTTCCGCCACCGCCTGCAGAGGCCTTTATGAGCACCGGGTAACCGGCAGCTTTGGCTATACTTTTAGCCTCTTCTACACTCTCTATCGGGTCTTCCGTACCCGGGACCATGGGTACGTTGAACTTCTTAGCCGCCTGTTTGGCCGATATCTTGCTGCCCATCATCTCAATAGAATATGCAGAAGGCCCGATGAAAATCAAACCGGCATCAGCAACTGCTTTAGAAAAAGATGCGTTCTCGCTAAGGAAACCATAACCGGGATGAATAGCATCTGCACCCACTTGTTTAGCTACTTCTATTATCTTATCGGCACGCAGGTAGGACTGTGATGAAGGCGCAGGGCCTATACAAACCCCCTCGTCGGCAAAACGTACGAACGGCATATTCCTGTCTGCCTCTGAGTATACCGCTACAGTCTTAATCCCCATTTCGCGGGCTGTGCGCATCACGCGCTGGGCTATCTCGCCACGATTGGCTACCAGAATTTTTTGCATGGGCGCTAAGATAGTAGATTATACCATCCTGTAAAAATCATTGTACAACGCTTACTCCTCTGATTTAATGGTATTGCCCTTGCCGTAACGCACAAACATATTAAGATATATAACACGTGAAATACGCATGAGCCAGGGCTGCATCAGGGCTACGATGGCCGTACTTGTAATAAAATAATATATCATACTATTGTCCTGGAACGACAGGCCGAAGATGAGCCAATACCAGATAAGATTGAAGAAGAACAACCCTACGGACAAAGCATAGCTGACATAACCTGTGCCATAATAAAAGCCCGGTTCCAGCTCATACTTCTGGCCGCACACGGGGCATTTGTCAGGCATATCCAGCATTTTTTTGAGCGGGAATATGCTTTTGTTGGTGAACATATGCCCTTTCCGGCAATTGGGGCATTTCATTTTTACTATGGAGGAAACAAGAGCAGGATGATCTTTTGCCATGCTTTGGAGCTTTTTGCAAAGGTACGATTCCGGCCTGTGCTTCTCAGTTACTTTTGTCACAAAAAAGGCGCATGAGCCTTGTTATTTTGGCTAAGGCGCAATTCTGGCATAGATTTGGGGTTACCAGACTTTAAAACTCAATTTTTATGAAAAAACTACTGTTTC
>DATCSV010000441.1:0-2423 GCA_036568285.1 Flavipsychrobacter sp.
CTTAAAACAATAATCATCTGATCAAAAATATTCTGTAAGCGACACCTTCTAAGGTGCCGCTTATTGTTTTGAATTGATGTAAAATTGTTGTATATTTGTAATGTGTCTTATGGCTGAAAATACCCGTGAAAAATTCTTTGGCTAAGGACACTCGCACCGTTCAGACATGCAACCGTTTGTAACAAAAAACAACCATGAAAAATACAGAAAAACGGAACTTTTCAGAACCAACTTGCACAGCCCTTCCTTAGGAGAGATAGCTGGGCTTTATTGCGCGGGATAAAAACCGCAACCGTTTGTAACCAAAAAATTACTTCTGACATCAAAAACACAGAAAAACGGAACTTTTCAGAACCAAACGCTCCCTGTCCTGCCATTTCGCGAGCAGCGTGTGCAGGAGTCGGGAGGCAATCACGCAGGCCAGGAAAACGCAACAATTTGCAACAGAATAGACATGAAAAAAACAGAAGCAATCAAAACCCGTAGCAACTTAGCGGTAGCGATCTCAACGAGGCTATTGAAAAAACATCGAAAACGAGTTAAATGAGAACTAAAAAGAACCAAGAAGAACCAGTGGAACATTTTCAAGGGGGGATACCCTTAGTCAAATGACTGGTTAGATGCCGCAGCGATTTTCGTCAGGCGCTCGTACTCGGCAGCCGTCAGGTCGTTGAAGAAGAAGTGGATGGGGTCTATCTTTTCCCCGCCTTTGATTACCTCGTAGTGCAGGTGTGGCCCGGTGCTTTTGCCCGTGCTGCCTATCCAGCCTATCACCTCGCCGCGGCGCACACGGTCGCCCACACGTACTTTTATTTTCTTCATGTGTGCGTATAGGGTCTGGTAGCCATAGCCATGGTTGATGACCACATTGTTACCATAGCCGCCGTTGTCATACCCGGCTTCGCGCACAGCACCGTCGCCGGTGGCATATACAGGGGTTCCCGTAGCGGCAGTGAAGTCGATGCCGGTATACATCTTGGGGGTTTTATATATCGGGTCTATCCTGTACCCAAAACCCGATGCCACCCTGTCCAGCGTCTTGTTAGACACGGGCTGTATCGCAGGTATTGCGCCCAGCATGCGTTCTTTGGTTTCCACCAGCTTCTGTAGTGTGTCATAAGAACTGGCCTGCACCTTTATCCTGCGGCGCATATTGTCTACTTTGCTGTGCATATTATTCAGCAGGGTAGTAGTATTGGCAAACGCCAGCAGGTCCGTGTTCAGCTTGCTATAGTCCTTGCCAAGTCTTATGCTGTCGGGTATGGGTTGGGCTTCAAACACGGCACGGTATATGTCATTATCCCTGTGTTCCAGTTGTGCCAGCGTTTTGTTCAGTTCGTTGAGCTCTGTTTGCAGCCCCGTAAAGCCCTGGCGCAGTGCCTGCATTTCTTCTTTCAGTTGCTTCTCTTTGGGCGAGTCCAACAGTTGGAAGGCGATGGCCACAATGATGGTGGCCGTTACCAACGCGGCGGATACGAAGCCCAGCACACGCAGCAGCCTCGTCTTCCACGATACTTCCAGTTTTTCAAACCTGTGCGTATCTGTATTGTAATAATATTTCCTGACCCGCTTCAATAAATCGTTATTAACGGGTAAAAATAGCAGTTATGGGTAAAAAATTTATAAAAGCTTCCTTTCATTTAACAAAACAGAAAAAATGCATGATGTACCTGAAAGAAGTACGGCCCCACAAAGGGGGCCGCTGCTTTCGCAAAAGGGCAAATAAGAAATTACCCATTAGTTGCGTAAATGTACTTCTGTGTGGGATGGTATTGTATACCATTATCGGTGTAATTGGCTTAGGTGCTGGTACGGATATAATAATATCCTTTAACACATTGCTATGACAGTAAAACAACAGCCGTTTTGTTATATTTGCCAACCTTCTGAAAAAGAACACTGACAGGGCCAATGCGTAGTATATTTATTAAAGAAATCAATTCTTTCTTCAGCTCCATAGTGGGTTATGTGGCCATACTGGTCTTCCTGGCTGCTTGCGGGCTGTTCCTATGGGTATTCGAAGATTCCAGTATACTGGCATACGGATACGCTACTATGGACAGGTATTTTGAGCTGGCGCCCTGGCTGCTTGCGTTACTGATACCCGCCATTACCATGCGCTCCTTCGCCGATGAGTTCAAAGGAGGGACTATAGAGTGGCTGTCAACCAAGCCCCTCACCGACCTGGATATTATCCTTGGCAAATACTTCGCCTGCCTGGTGCTGGTAGCTTTTGCGCTATTGCCTACGCTGGTGTATGCATACACAATAGACAACCTGTCAAAGATTGAAAATACTGTAGATTTTGGGGCCATAGCCGGTTCTTACTTCGGCTTGCTGTTCCTGGCTGCGGGCTTTACGGCTATAGGTATTTTCTGTTCTTCGCTTACTAACAACCAGGTCGTAGGCTTCCTTATCGCATT
>DATCSV010000442.1:0-6957 GCA_036568285.1 Flavipsychrobacter sp.
ACCCGCAGCCGAGATATTGAACGACAACCCGACCCGCCTGACGCTGAAGGATGTAAAAGTGGGCGAGAACTACGCCCTCATCATCAACAGCAATGCCGGCCTATGGGGCTATAACATAGGCGATACTGTTCGCTTTGTGAGCACCGACCCCTACAGGCTGGTAGTATCCGGGAGGACCAAGCATTTCATTTCCGCCTTTGGCGAGCATGTGATAGGCGAAGAAGTAGAATACGCCATATTACAAGCTGCCCGGGAGCATGGTGCACACATCACCGAATTTACTGTAGCGCCCATGGTACAGACTACCGGCGAACTCCCTTACCACGAATGGTTTGTAGAGTTTGAATATAAGCCTGAAGACATGGCGGCTTTTGCCCGGCGTATAGACGACCACCTGCGCAGCAAAAACAGTTATTACGACGACCTCATCAGCGGGGGGATACTGCAACCCCTGAAGATAACCCCCATGCAGCCTCATGCATTCATCGAATTCATGAAGTCTCAAGGGAAGCTGGGTGGCCAGAACAAGGTGCCCCGCCTGGGCAACGACCGCAAACTGGCCGACGCCCTTGGCCCATGGAAGCTGTAATCCGCACTGCCGTTAGTTGGCTGGCTTCCTGAGGAGGGCCCGGTAGTCGGTTGGTTTTTCCAGCAGGGAGAGTGCTTTTTCCATTTGCACATCATCGCGCAGGCCATGCTCGGCGCGGCCACGCATATAGTAGTAGCGCGATACTATTTCGCTCTCCAGTATCTGTGTTATTTCCTTCCTGTATTTTTCCAGGTCCTGCTTTTTGTCCCTTTTCAGCTTGGCAGCCAGGTCTTTATAGCTGTTTTCTATATCCGCAAAATATTGCTCGCGCAGGGCGGCGCTCTTCAGCGAGTCCAGGCGAATCTCTGTTTCTGATTTGTAGGTATAATCTTTTTTGGCTACCCAGTTAGCAAATTCGCTATAGGTGTTATTGTCTATAGCAAACTGGCCCGCAGGGGGGATGGTCTTGTTCTTTTTAGCATAAATAGTGGCGTAGTCAAAGAAGTAGCCCTTGACATAGAGCGTGATGGCCAGCTTGCCGGGTGGGGCGTCTTCAACCTTCACATCGGGCGCTACACCACCGCTGCCCAGCACTTTGCGGCCGCAACTGGTCTGGTACACTTTGCGCAGCGAATCGGGCACGGTACCGGCGCTGCCATCCTCGTTGCGGTTGGAGTAGTCCAGTGTTTGTATGCAGCGGCCGCTGGGGGTGTAATATTTGGCGGTTGTCAGTTTGAGGCGGGCGTTGTAGCCCAGTGAGCGGGTGGTTTGCACCAGGCCCTTGCCAAAAGAGCGTTCGCCCACTATTACGGCCCTGTCCAGGTCTTGCAGGCTGCCGGCTACTATTTCCGATGCCGATGCCGAGCCACCATTGATGAGCACAGTCACAGGTATCTTAGTATCCCAGGGTTGGGCGTTGGTTTTGAAATCGTGTTCCCACTCCTTTACCCTGCCTTTGGTGCTTACTATCAGCTGGCCCTTGTCTACAAACAGGTTGCAGATAGACACCGCCTCGTCCAGCAGGCCGCCGGGGTTGCTGCGGAGGTCCAGCACTACGCCGCTCAGGTTGGGCTGCACTTTCTTCAGGCTGTCGAGCTGGGCCTTTACCAGGCGGCTGCAATGGGGGGTAAACTGCGTGAGCTTCACATAGGCTATATCCTTATTGGCGCCATACAGTTTGGAGAAGGGCACGCTGGACAGCTCTATCTCGCTGCGCGTGATGGTCTTTTCTTCCACGTTGCCGGTGTACACGTCTTTCACCTTCATCACCACCTGTGTACCGGGAGAGCCCTTCAGCAGTACGCTTATCTCATCTATTTCCCTGCCGGCTACTTCTTTGCCGGCTATGCTTACCACTTCATCACCGGGGTGCAGACCTGCGCGGTCCGCGGGGCTGCCCTCGTGTATATCGCCTACAAATACTTTGTCCTCTGCCTTGCGCATGTTGGCGCCTATACCGCCATACCGGCCTGTGGTCTGAAATTCATATTCCTCTATATCCGACTCGGTAATGTAGTTGGTATAAGGGTCGAGGGTTTGCAGCATTTCGTCGATGCCGGTTTTGATGAGCTGGCCGGGCTCTATGGGGTCTACGTAAAAGGTGCTGAGCTCCTTCAACACATTGTTGAATATGTCGAGATTCTTAGACACTTCGAAGTACGAATCGGTGCGGGTGGCCTGTATAGACACAAAACACACGGTAGCTAGCAGGAAACCTGCCGCTATGCCCCTTATTTTATATATTTTATCTTTTATTTTCTTAAACATAGTCTTGTTAATAATACCAACCGGAAAACTACGAAAATATTGGGCACGGTGGACGAGGTAGCTTTTTTTAACACTACTGTGCTGAATGTAGTAATATGACAATGCGATAATGATCGGTAGTAGTAAGTGGCAAGTAATAAGGGGTGTATTTTTAGTCAAAAAGTGGTTGAAATTGTTAACTATGGAATGGGCGGGTTTAACTGTTAGCAATATTGGGTGTTTGCAAGTAGTTGATTGGTAATGTATTACAACCGGTTTGTTAACTTTTGCTAACTGATTGGTGATTTTCTTTTGCGTTAACGAACTCGCAAGCTCGGTTATTGACTCTGCACGGATTTTTTTCCGGGAGATGGAGGTGGATGCTAATGACTGAAATATGCTGCCCGGTGTTGGTGGCTGTATGTGCCGGTGTTTCATGTGTAAGGTTTTGTATCGGGTGGGTGTTTACTACAACCCGTTAGCCCGAAATGGTCAGGTAAGGCGACAATGTTCACAACAAATTTACTACTATTTATCCATATTATGGCGGTCGCCGATGCTTATTTGTCGCCCGGAGCTACAAGCCGCCGCTGGCCGATTCGATGACAACGGGTATATTTATTCCTTCCGGTTAATATTCCGGCACCGGTGCATTATTATAGCAATTTTACACTTGAAGTTTTAACAAATCTATAGCTATCAGTTTTATTGCCGTTGGTACACTGCCCCATAGCTTTGCTCAAAACTTTGACCTTTATGAAACAAATACTACCATTGTTATTGATGTCTACCCTGGCCGCGGCTACGGCACAGGCACAGGCCCCCTCGTGGTTTGTAAAAGACAAACCGGTTCAAACAGCTAAGGCTATAACACAGGCAGCGCGCAGCAGCGCTAAAACCACGGCAGCCAAATGGAGGCTGGCTGCTACGTCCACTTACCTCCTGAACGGTGTGTCGTTGGAGTTGAACGACAGCACCGGCTATATATATTCTAACGGAAGGGGTTCGGTATTGAACACTGACGATATAGAGGTAGACGACTACGGGCTGAGCAGCACCATACTATTTGACACGGCGGTAACACTGGCGGACAATGGTGGAGGACTGGAACCCACCAGGAGGTACATAAGCACCTACAACAGCAGTAACCAAAAGATGGAATTTCTGCAGCAACTGGATAACGGTGGCTTAAAGGATAACAATAAGCAATTGGCTGTGCGCGATGCCAACGGTAACATAACACAGGAGACGAACCTGAACTGGAACAGCATGAACAGCCAGTGGGAAACTTCCTCTGTAACCTATCGTAGTTTCGACAACCAGAACAAACTGTTGTGGGATAGTACGGTAGTGCATGCAGGTGGCACACCATCGCCAATGGACAAGTCTGTATATACTTATGATGGCAACGGCAATATGGTTTATTCCATCAGCTTCGACTGGAATGGTACAGGCTGGGATTCATCAGACCAGGTATTTAACACCTACAGTAATAATAAGATAGTGACGACGCTGGAGCAGTACTATGATACCGGCTGGGTGAACGACTACGCAGACAGTACAGGGTATGATGCCAACGGCGCTTACAACTATAACCTCTCAAAATACTGGGATGTTGACTCTGCCGACTGGATAAATGACGGATTGGAAACCCGGGTAAATAACAGCAAGGGCTTACCCACCGATCTGTTCTTCTCTGAGTGGAATGATAGCACCGGCTCGTGGGAGATACAGGGAGAAGGCGAAGTATTTTATGACGGCAATGACAACCCCACTAAAATAAATGTGTATGTATACTTCGGCGGGTTTAAAATACCAACGCCTTTTGTGGTACGCAACCTGTATTGGGAGCACTACTTCAACGTAGGGGTGCAGGATGCACAGAAGAAAGGGCCTATAGTAATATATCCTAACCCCGCCAGCACCAACATTAATGTGCTATTGGGCGACAGGAAGGAAGCTACCATAAGGTTGACCGGCATGAGCGGACAAACTGTAAGGAGTATGCAGGCGACCGGTGCACAAAAGGCAGCGCTGAACGTAGCCGGATTGCCGGCAGGCAATTATATACTGAGCGTGGACAGCGAAGGACATGCCCCCGCCAGGCAGATGGTAACAATACAGTAAGAAAGATATATCTGTTATAGTGTAACGGCCCCGCATACTTGCGGGGCTTTTTTTTGCGTACAGCCGTACCTTCTGCTTAAAAAAGATATTCCGCAGGTGATAAAGCACAGGCATTGGCGGTAATCACTTAATTTCACGTAAGAAGTATGAGATCAGCGCTGTTCATTTTTATTGTATTATGCTGCACCCTGCCGGTATCCGCGCAACGGTATTCCTTTTACAACCTCAGCGTGGAAAATGGATTAATCCAATCGCAGGTGCAGGCACTGACGCAGGACCGGTACGGCCACTTGTGGGTGGGCACCCTGGGCGGCATGTCGCGCTACGATGGTGAGCAGTTTACCAATTACAACGCACGCAACGGCATGCTGGACAATAGCTGTTTTGCCATTACCACAGATAAGAACGGTGATATATGGCTGGGCGGCCCGGAGGGCCTCTCGAAATACAACGGCAAAAAGTTTGAGCATTACCGCCTGCAGTCGCCCGAGGACAACAACGCGCAGGCCGTAAGAAAAATATTTGCTGCGGCGGATAACAGCTTGTGGTGCCATACCGACAAAGCCGTTTACCAAATACGAAACAAAAACATTCAGCCTGTAGCGCTGCCTGATTCCGGCATTACCATCACGGCTATGCTTCCGGAAGGAAACACCCTGTGGGTAGCTACCAATAATGGGAGGATATACCGAAGGACCGGCAAAACATGGGACAGCATATTTTATAATTTTCCCGGTTCTCCTAAAACGCCGCTGTACACCACCAACATATACAGGGATGGCAAAAAAAGACTGTTGCTTACCACGAGGCACGGCCTCTTTACAATCAAAAATGATAGCGTTAAGGCTATACGGAACAACGGTGCCCCTATCATCAATATCCCGTTCCTGTCCATAGCCGAAGATAAATTTGGTGCGCTGTGGCTGGGTGGTGTATCAGGTGTGTACAGGCTCAACGACTCCTCTCTGACGCTTTACAACAAAAAAAACGGCTTTACAGACAATGCTATTCTAACCATTCTTACCGATAAGGAAGGCAGTGTATGGTTCGGCAGCAACGGGCAGGGCTTGTACCGGTTCTCCGGTGCACAGTTCTCCATCATAGACGAACGGAGTGGCCTGCCGAGTGAGCAGGTAACATCCTTTGCGCCTACGCCGTTTGGCAACCTGTACATGGGCACATCCGAAGCCGGCCTGTTTTATTACAATAAGGAGCAAGTTGTAGCCATACCCCTGCAGTATAGAAATGCATATGTAAGTGCGTTGCTTACCAACAATGAATACGATATATGGGCGGGCACGATAGGCAACGGCCTTTGCAGATTAAAAGGCGCGGAACGCATTTATTATAACACTCCTGAAGTACCGGGCAACTCTTCTATTATTTCTTTATACAAAGACACTGCGGGGCGGCTATGGATAGGTACGCTGAGAGGTGCGGTAGTATATGAAGACAACAGGTTCGCCACGGTGCCCGGTGTCTCCGATATTGTTTCTTCTTTCATTACCATAGGCAACGATAGCGTGTTGCTGGCTGCAAATGGCAGGATATTACTCTATCATAATGCTTCTGTTGACCCATTTGTAACAAATGCATCGCCCGACAGTTCAAACGCCCAGTGTTTTGCCATAGCCGGCAGGAAACTATGGATAGGCACTAATGATAACGGGGTTATTTGCTACGACCTGTCTACACGCCAGTCGCTTACACTCAACAAAAGCAATGGGCTGCAATCAGACTTTATATACAACATCATTACCGACAAAAACAACGATATATGGGTGGGCACCGGCTATGGCATACACAAAATCCAGATGCAGGGCGACAAGCCGGTAGTTACATTTTACGGCAAAGAACAAGGCATCACCGGTATGGAAAGTAACCAGAACGCATCTTGCCTGATGCCGGACGGCACTTTGTGGTTTGGCACTACCAAAGGCGCAGTACATATTGATCCGGGCAAGGAACTGATCATGCCCCAGCCTATCAGCATCGTACTGCAATCGGTAAAACTATTTGGCGATGAGATACGAGACACTACCTACTATGACAGCCTGGACAGCTGGTACAACGTGCCCTATGAACTGAAACTACCGCATAAAAAGAACAATATCACTTTTACATTTAAAGGCATAACACTCAGCGGCAGCACGCAGTTGCTATACCGCTACCGCATAGACGGGCTGGACGCTCCATGGAGTGACTGGACAACATTGAACTCTGTAACCTACTCGGCCATGCCGCCCGGCAAGTACACGCTGCGTGTGGAATGTAAAACCATCAACGGAGAACAAATTAACGGGCTCTCTTATCCTTTCGAGATCGTTACGCCGGTACACAAAACTACCTGGTTCAGCTTTGCCATATTTGTAGCATGCATACTGGCGGGCATCAGTATCCAGTATTTGCTCAACCAGCGCAAACAGGCAAGGCTGGCGCTGGTTGAAAAGCTGCGGCGTGAAGAGCAGGCAAAAGTGAGACAACGCACGGCCGAAGATTTTCACGACGAAGTAGGCAACAAACTGACGCGCATCAATGTACTCACCAATGTACTT
>DATCSV010000443.1:0-2592 GCA_036568285.1 Flavipsychrobacter sp.
CGTATATACGCCCGACGAGCTGAAAGCGGTAGGACAACTGGCAAAGGGAAACGGCCTTTATTTCCACATAGATGGCTCCAGGTTCTTTAACGCCGCCGCATCGCTGGGCTGTAGCCTGAAAACGTTGAGTACAGATATTGGACTGGACATATTATCGCTGGGGGGTACCAAGGCCGGTATGATGTATGGAGAGGCTGTAGTGGTGTTTAACAAAGACCTGGCGAAACACATAGCCTACAAGCACAAGCAAAGTATGCAACTGGCATCCAAGAACAGGTTTATAGCTGCCCAGTTTGAAACTATGCTGAATGGCGAACTGTGGCGTAAACACGCAGCCCATGCCAATGCAATGGCGCAACTGCTGTATAACAGCATAAAAGATATACCAGGAGTGCAGGTGACCAAGCCCGTGCAGGCCAACGGCCTGTTTGCCATACACCCCGAAAGCTGGAATGAAAAAATGTGGGCACAATACCCGTATTATGTATGGGATGAGCATGCCAACGAAGTGCGGATGATGTGCTCGTGGGATACCACGGAAGAGGAAATAAACGGATTTGCAGCCCTAATGCAGAGCATAGCCATTGGATAGCAAAAATGTATATTTAACGGGCGTATGTAAGATTGCTTTCATGTGGTATTAGCTTTAAAATTCTTTTTGAAAATATCTGAATAACACTATCTTTGCAATCCCCAAAATAACGGGGCATGTCATTTATACACGGTGAGGTGGGTGAGTGGCCGAAACCAATAGTTTGCTAAACTGTCGTACGCTTAATCGTGTACCGCGGGTTCGAATCCCGCCCTCACCGCTCGGCCTAAAAATAGTGGCAGCAATGCCCATAGTGTCCGGGAAGTAGCGCAGGCCGGTAGCGCACCTGGTTTGGGACCAGGGGGTCGCAGGTTCGAATCCTGTCTTCCCGACATAAGAACAAAATAGTCATCTTAGGATGACTATTTTTGTTTTATGTATTTCGTCTATATCCTGAAGAGTCTGAAAGATGGAAAATATTACATAGGTAGCAGCGGTGATGCACAAGCCCGATTGAGATTTCACAATGCTGGTCTGCAACGCTCCACAAAAAACAGGGTACCCTTTGTTTTAGTGCATGTTGAGGAATATGCCACCAAAGCGGAAGCCTTGGCACGCGAAAAACAAATCAAAAGTTACAAAGGTGGAGAGGCCTTCAAGAAACTAGTGGACGGGAAGTAGCCCCGCCGCGGCGGGGCACCTGGTTTGGGACCAGGGGGTCGCAAGCTCGAACTTTTCTCAGCGAAGCTAATCCTGTCTTCCCGACATCAAATAAAGAGCTTTGGTAAACCACCAAAGCTCTTTTTGTTTATATACATATCCATTCCATATTGAGGCCAGATCAACCCACATATTTGACAGCAATATTTGACAGGTTGTTGTCCTCTTTGCTTTGCGTGTTCTTCGACAGCAGCCTTTCTAATTCTTCGCTGTAGAAAGTATGGCAATCTTTAGACTGGCAGGTAAGCATAGCTTTCTTTATACCCGCGATAGCACCTGTATAAGCACCTTGCTTTTCCAGCATCTGTGCTTCGTAGTAATACAACCTTGACTTGTCTATGCCGGGCACGGTCAACGCTTTGCGTATCAGCTTTTCAGTCTTTGTAAAATCGTCGACCATCACAGCCAGCCTTATATACTCGTAATAAGTATGAATATACCCAGGCTCGTGGTAGAGCGCCAGTTCAAAGTTTTCCCTTGCCGCATCGAAACGCGACAGGTCGCGATAGTATATTTTACCCTGCAATACCAGCAAACCCGCATGTGTATCATCGTGCGACAAGCCGTAATCCAGTGCTTCCAATGCCTCCTCCAGGTTATATGGATAGTTGTCCTTCGCTTTTAAATAATATTTATCCGCAGCGTTCATAGCTGTGTATGTTTAAAGTGGTAAAAAAATGATTGAATTGTTTGTAATGCGGTGCCCGGTCCAGCCGGCACAGATCTGTATTGCTAACAGAAGGAGAACGGCAAGCCCTGCCCGCTATTGAGAATAGCGTGTAACAGCAGTTGATATGTAGTAACCAGACGCATTGCCTTGCAAATTAAAGTGATAAAAATGCTTCCGCTATTTATACAAAAACAGTGCCAACATTTCTGCCGGCACTGTTTAATTGTAAGAGTTACCAAACTACCGCGCTACCCTGAAGCGCATGGCTGTTGTTTCCCCGTTGATATTTATCCTGAGCAGGTAAATGCCGTTGGCTACGTTATTCAATTGTATCTCCTCGTTCAACTCTCCGGTGTTGGCTGTTATCGTTTTACTAAGTACCACTTGTCCCACCGCATTAATTATATCCAATTGCACAGGTTTATCGCTATGCAATTTCCCGGTGAGTATAAAGCTGCCATTGTTAGGATTAGGATATAATGCAAAGCCGTGTGGTTGATTCATGTCGCCCACTCCTGTTAATACATGTACCCTGATACCATTGCTCTTCGCATCAATTGGCTGCGGACAGCGGTAGCTGCTGATGACCTCTACACTGATGCTGTCATTATCGTTCAGTGTATTAGCACTCCATACAGGGCCTGTAGCTCCCTGCACATCCTGCCCGTTG
>DATCSV010000444.1:0-4802 GCA_036568285.1 Flavipsychrobacter sp.
CTCCTACGCCAATGGGATTATCATTATACCACAGATAGCAAAGCAGCTACTGTATTCCAGGCGTGGTGGTCTATGCTCTATTCTTCAATATGGAAACAGAGGTTTGCCCCTTTGCCTAAGGGCAGTATGTACCCGTTGCCGGAGCGTACTATGCAGTTGCTGCTAAACGACAGGAGCAGGCTGGGCAATGTAGAAGCCGTAATTGCCAGCAGCTATAGAAAGGCTGCAGATAGCCTTGCCAGGCTGGAACATGAAAAAGGAATGGAGTGGTATAAGGTTAAGAACACATCCATTACACACCTGGCAAAGTTAAAACCCTTCAGTATAACAGGTATTGAAAACGGTGGTTGGGGCAATACAGTAAATGCTATGAAAGAAAACCATGGCCCGTCCTGGCGGATGGTGGTGGAGATGAAAGATGTACCCGAAGGGTATGGTGTATATCCCGGTGGGCAGTCAGGTAATCCCGGTAGTAAATACTATGCTACTTTTGTTGATAAGTGGGCTAAGGGTGAATATTACAGGTTGTCATTTGTAGCTAATGGCAAGCAGCCTGGTAGTAATGCAGCCAGATACACATGGCAGGTAAAACCGAAAAAGCAATGAAACAATTAATCACCATCGTCGTAACAGCTTTGCTGGCGTGGCTTACATTGCATGTGTTTGCCTGGTGGATGATTGCGGTCATACCATTTCTCATAGCTGTAGTCTGGCAACTCAGGCCCGGTTGGGCGTTTCTCAATGGCTTCATTAGTATAGGGCTGTTATGGTTTTATCTTATTCTCAGGACGGATATCGCCAATGAGCAAATACTCTCTGATCGCATGGCGCAGCTATTCGGCTTGGGTCATGCGTTATTTATAACCGTTAATATCCTGCTGGGTGCATTAGTGGGTGGTCTTGGCGGGTGGAGCGGGGCGTCTATGTGGAGGATATTCAAAACGAAAAAGCAGGCATGACGGTCATACGGGTTCAGAGAAATATTGCTATCCTCTCCATTGTACTGTTCGTAGGAAAGATATGGGCATGGTATCTTACGCATTCTGTAACCATACTTACCGATGCACTGGAAAGCACGGTGAACGTGATTGCCGGGCTTATTGGCCTGTACAGCATTATACTCGCCGCCAAACCCCGCGACCTGAATCATCCATACGGGCATGGAAAAGCAGAATTTGTATCATCGGCAGTAGAAGGCTCATTGATATTTGTGGCCGGGTTGATGATCGTTTATGAAGCGATAGCTCAATTGATAGACCCTCAGCCGTTACACCAATTAGATATAGGTATTGTAATAGTAGCAGTTACAGGTATTCTGAACTTTGCAATGGGGGTGTATGCAGTAAGAATAGGCAAGCAGCAAAAATCTCTTATTGTTGAGTCGGCGGGCAAACACTTGAAAACAGATGCATATTCTACACTGGCTATTGTTGTTGGATTATTCCTGCTCTTGTTTACCGGCTGGCAGTGGCTGGATAGTATGGTCGCGCTGATTTTCTCAGCAGTTATCATAGTTACCGGCTACAGGGTAGTCAGGAAATCCCTGTCTGGCATAATGGATGAGGCGGATGAAAAGCTGATACAACAAGTAATAGATCTGCTGCAAAAGAACAGGAAGGATAGCTGGATAGACCTGCATAACCTGCGTGTGATAGAATATGGCAATCGGATGCATATAGATGCACATCTGACATTACCCTGGTATTACAAGGTAAGTGATGCTGAAGTGGAGATACATGCCGTGGAAGACCTGATCGGTGAGCATTTTAACAACAAGGTGGAGGTATTCATACACATAGATGCCTGCCAGGATTATTCCTGTAAGCTGTGCGCGATGAAGGAGTGTCAACATCGAAGACAACTCTATGCTTCACAAACAGCATGGGACATGGATAATGTATGGATGGATTCAAAGCATGGGAAAGAAGCCACAACTTAGCCATTGCCATTTTCATACCCTTCATCCACCAGCCAGTTGCCGCTGTCGGCAGCGGCTGTAGCCAGTTCGTCGCAGCGGTTGTTGCCGGGGTTATTAGCATGTCCCTTCACCCACTGGAATTTGATATTATGTTTGCGGTATTCTTTCAAAAACAGCTGCCATAGGTCGGCATTCTTCTTGCCTTTGAAGCCTGTTTTTACCCATCCAAACAACCATCCTTTTTCTACGGAATTGACGATATAAGAAGAGTCTGTATATATAATGATGTTTACGCCTTCTTTCTTCAGTTGTTGCAGGGCTACTATCACTGCTAACAATTCCATTCGGTTGTTGGTGGTCATGCGGTAGCCCTGAGAAAGTTCTTTTACCGTATTTCCCCATTTCAGGATGATGCCGTATCCGCCCGGCCCGGGATTGCCCCGTGCAGAGCCATCAGTATAAATAATAAGTTGTTGCGACATTAATCCTTTCTTTGGGTGTATCTTTGCGCGTTAAAAATAGACAGTTGCCTACTAAAATAAAAATCGGAGGTGTTAGTTATTTAAATGCTGTGCCCATGTTGCACGGTATTAAAAACAACGCTATCATCAACGATATAGAACTCAGTATAAATTACCCGTCGGTACTGGCACAGCAGTTGAAAGATAATGAGATAGATATCGCCTTACTGCCTGTTGCTGTAATACCCTCTATCCAGGGAGCGAATATAGTGTCTGATTATGGTATAGCTGCAGATGGTGAAGTAGCATCGGTGGCGATATACAGTCATGTGCCGATGGAAGCGATAGAGACGGTATACCTTGATTACCAGTCCCGGACATCTATTATGCTGGCAAAACTGCTGTTACGCGACTACTGGAAAAAGGATGTCGTGTTCAAACCGGCCACAGAACATTATATTGAATACATTAACGATAAAGCTGCAGGTGTCATTATAGGAGACAGGGCGCTCAGGCAACTGGCAAATTTTAGCTATATCTACGATCTGGCTACTGCATGGAAGCAGCATACGGGGCTTCCTTTCGTATTTGCCGCATGGGTGGCTAATAAGGAATTACCCGCTGACTTTATTGCCGCCTTTAACAAGGCTAATGCAGAAGGGCTGCAACATATTGATGAAATAGTGGCCGCGACGGAATTCCCATACTACGACCTGAAAAAATATTATACAGAGAACATCCATTACTACCTGGACGAGGAAAAGAAAAAGGGCCTGAATAAATTCCTGGAACTTATTCAAACCCTATAACCGTTTTTAAAAGATTAGTCGACTAAAATTGCAGTGCCGGACACGCTTACCATCAGCATGCTGCCTGAATTGCCTACTACCTCGTAGTCCACATCAATGCCGATGATAGCATTTGCACCGGTAAACTGCGCACGTTGCGCCATTTCGTTCATAGCTGTTTCGCGGGCTTCCTGCAATACTTTCTCGTAAGCGCCTGAGCGGCCGCCTACTATATCCCGTACTGATGCAAAGAGGTCTTTGAATATATTGGCGCCTATGATGGTTTCGCCAAATACGATGCCCTTGTATTCCTTAATGGTTTTACCTTCTAAATGGTTGGTTGTTGTAAGTATCATGTGTATATATTTTGCTGTAAAGTTATATAATACACAAATAGGCAGCTTTGATACTGATAAGCTTAAATAATGTTTAACAGCCTTGTATCTTTGCAAGTATCTATGAAAGATAAACTAACATTGGTGGAATGCCCGCGAGATGCTATGCAAGGGTGGAAACATTTCATTCCTACAGAGCAGAAGGTGGAATACCTCAACGCATTACTGAAGGTGGGCTTTGATATACTGGATTGCGGTTCTTTTGTATCGCCCAAAGCCATACCGCAAATGGCGGATACTAAAGATGTGTTGCCGCAACTGCAACTGGATGGTGTAAACACCAAACTGCTGACTATTATTGCTAACACACGCGGCGCGGAAGATGCTGTGCAATTCGACCAGGTAACTTACCTGGGGTTCCCGTTTTCTATTTCAGAAACTTTCCAACTCAGGAATACGAATAAGACTATTGCAGAATCGCTGAAGCAGGTGGAAGAGATACAAAACCTCTGTGTGCAAAAAGGCAAGGAACTGGTAGTATATATATCGATGGGCTTTGGCAACCCTTACGGGGATGAGTATAATGTTGACGTGGCTGTTAAATGGGTTGGTGAACTGGTGCAGCGTGGCATCCGGACCATTTCTATGGCTGATACCGTAGGCGTGGCAAAGCCGGATAATATCGAATATATATTCAGTAACCTTGTGCCTGAATTTAAGGATGTGACAATAGGAGCCCATTTCCACTCAACAATTGACAACTGGGAGGAGAAAATCGCAACGGCATATAACAATGGTTGCCGCAGCTTCGACAGCGCTATGAGGGGCATTGGCGGTTGCCCTATGGCTGAGGATGAGTTGGTGGGTAACATAGCAACTGAAAACCTGGTGGAGTGGGCGGAGAGACAGCAATTACCGCTGCAACTGGATAAAGAAGCATTTAAAGCCGCATGGCTGAAGGCTGCGGAAATTTTTGTCTAATTTTACCTTTCAATTAATTGTATGTCTACACATAAAGAGATAACCAAGATAACTACCAACACCCTGCAGCGTATGAAACAGCAGGGCGAGAAGATATCTATGCTGACGGCATACGATTTTTCCATGGCGCGTATATTAGACGACGCGGGTATTGATGTACTGCTGGTTGGCGACAGCGCATCTAACGTAATGGCAGGACACGAAACTACCTTACCCATTACGCTCGACCAGATGATATACCATGCCCAGAGTGTGGTACGGGCCATCAGTCGTTGCCTGGTAGTAGTAGATATGCCTTTTGGTACTTACCAGGGCAATA
>DATCSV010000445.1:0-9135 GCA_036568285.1 Flavipsychrobacter sp.
CATGGAAAGCTGCGACTACTCAACAGGAACGAAACATTACCGGGCAAGGGATCTTTTATGCCTTCAACGAGTTCATAGCTTTTAACCTTTACCATATGAACAGGGAGGAAGATACACTGCTGGCTACCCTTTGGAAACATCATACTGATGAAGAGCTCCTGGCTGCTTCCCAGGCTATAGTAGCCAGCATACCACCGGATATACTCATGCTGGAAAGCAAGTGGATGATGCGCAGCATGAACAACGCCGAAATAACAGAATGGATGACAGGCATAAAACACGGAGCTCCGGCCGAAGTATATGCAGCCTACCTGCAAATGGCTGAACAGGAGTTGCCTACGGAAAGGTTCCATGTTATAGCCTCTGCATTAGAAACAGAAATAGCCGTTACAGAATAATATGTCGGATTTTTTCAATAACGGGCCGTTTAAACATATTATCTTTGCGGCGCATTTCACCACAACGATGTAATGCCCGATCTGTTATGACACTCACGTATAAAGAATATTCACCGTCGCTCCTGTTGCAACCGTATGTTGACAACTATACCTATATGGTATTTGACGGCCATTGTGAGGAAGAGTCGCCCATACAGCGCTGCCTGCCCCTGGGTATGACACAGATAATCATACATGTAAACCAGGTAACCAGTAGCGCACTGACCAACGGGGAATGGCAACGACTGCCCAACGCATCATTTATTGGCATTCATAGAGACCCTGTATCGTGGAAGACAAAAGGACGGACTGTAATGTTTGGCATTACCATGAAGCCTGAAGCGGTAATGCAATTATTCAGGGTACCTGTATCAGACTTGTTTAATGCCCATACCGACCTCAATAGTTTCCTGGGCAGAAAAACTGAGCTGCTCACCGGGCGTATGTATGGTGTGGAATGTCCGCAAACACTTATCAATATCAGCGAGCAGTTTATGCTGCACCAGTTGAACAGTATGAACGCCCGCCGCAACTATGTAGACGATGCAACGTCGTTGATACGCGTATCCAAAGGCACAATTAGTATCGATGAGTTGAGCCGGCAACTGTATGTGAGTGAGCGCAAACTGCAGCGCGGTTTTAAAGACATACTGGGTACCAACCCCAAAATGTATACACGTATCATACGTTTCAGAAATGCTTATGAGTATCTGCAGCATAATACAAAAGACGACATATCCTGGGCGGATATTTCGTATCACTTCGGCTATGCAGACCAGGCTCATTTCATCCGTGAGTTCAGGGAGTTTGCCGGCGAAAACCCTACCCGGGTCATCGACAACAAACCTGCATATTACCAACTAAATGAAGAATTGGTTTACGGCTAAATAGAATAGTAACACAACGCTACTACTAATCAGGCAATGGCCTGTAACAGGATAATCATGCACTCATCTTCAACAACTAAAACACAAAAACATATGAAAAAGATCAAGTACACATTTGTAGCGCTAATCTCGCTCATGGCAGTTGCCTGCAACAGCAACCAACCACAAGTGGCGAAAGAAACTGCGCCCACGCAGGAAGAAAAAGTGAAACGCGGCGAATACCTGGTGACCGTAATTGGCTGCGGCGACTGTCATACACCTAAAATCATGACGCCGCAAGGCCCGGCACCCGATATGGAAAGGTACCTTTCGGGCTACAACTCAGAAATGCCTTTGGGTGAATACGATACTACATTGGCGGCAAGCGGCCAATGGGCACTCTTCAAAGGCGACCTGACAGCTGCCGCAGGCCCATGGGGTGTTTCATTTGCCGCCAACATCACTTCAGATGGTACAGGCATAGGCAACTGGAGCCTGGAAAATTTCCGTAAGGCTATGAAAGAAGGTAAATACAAAGGCATAGACAATAGCCGCCCGCTACTGCCACCTATGCCCTGGCAAAACTTCGCACAGCTGACGGATGAGGACGTAGAGGCTATGTTTGAATACCTGAAAACGGTGAAACCGGTAAAAAACCTGGTACCGCAGGCAATACCTCCAAAAGCGTAATTTCCGAAATATATATTTATTGTTTTCTCTATATAAAAATTCTCCCGTTCCGGACGGGAGATTTTTTATATAATTTAGCAGTCCAAACAAGGATACAGGGATGAATGTAAATGAAGTGCCGCAGGATGCCAGGGATTTCCGTGACGGTGACAAGGTGAGGAAACTGGTGTACGCGGTAGACAAGGATGGTAAATACACAGGTGTCAACTCTGCCGGATGGGAAGCTGAAAACGAGGCCACCCGCCAGGCATGGGATGCGGTAGACGAAGCCTTGGCAGACACCGAGGCAAAGGTAAAGGCAGGCCAATTGAGCCCGATAGCCTACTACATGCAGAAATGCCTGATGGACAAAGCCCTGCTGGCCAAATACGTGGGCAAATGGGGTTGGCAGGTAAGCAGGCATATGAAGCCCTCGGTATTCAACAAGTTGGACCGCAGCCTGCTGGAAAAATACGCTTCCGTGTTCAACATTACGGTTGACGAACTCATTTCTTTTGGTAAATAAAAACCCTGATACACGATCATACACATGAGCAGGCTTAATTTTCAACACCAGCAACATGCGCATTGCGAAAGCGGTGTGACAGCCAACCTGCTCAGGCACGAGGGGTTGCAGCAGATAACGGAGCCACTGGCATTCGGTATAGGTGCAGGCCTATTTTTTGCACATATCCCGTTCTTAAAGGTAAGCGGCACGCCGGGTACCACATTCCGCTCGCTGCCGGGCAGTATATTCAAGAGGGTCACCAAAAGCCTGGATATAGATGTACAGACCCAACGCTTCAGCACGCCGGCGAAGGCCATGACTGCGCTGGATAACGTACTCGACAGTGGCAAACCTGCAGGCATGCTTAGCAGCGTGTATTACCTGCCCTACCTGCCCGAAGCCTTCCGTTTCCACTTCAATGCGCACAACCTGATAGCTTTTGGCAAAGAAAACGGCATATATAACATCAGTGACCCCGTGCTGGAAGATGTGGCTACCATTTTGCCCGAAGACCTGGCCAAGGCTCGCTTTGCCAAAGGCACGCCCGAGCCTAAGGGCTTTATGTACTATGTAAAGAACGTACCCGCAAAACTTGATTTGGAGGGCGCCATACAAAGAGGAATAAAAAAGAACTGTTTCCTGATACTATCACCGCCCCTGCCCTGGTTTGGTATCAATGCCATCTTCCTGTTGTCAAAAAAAATAAGAAAATACCCGCAGCAACTCACAGAGCGCAAGGCGCAACTTTACCTGGGCAATATCATACGCATGCAGGAAGAGATAGGCACCGGCGGTGCAGGTTTCCGCTTTCTCTACGCTGCATTCCTGCAGGAGTCATCGGAAATACTGAAAAGAGACGACCTGAAAGGCTTTGCGCAGGAACTGACTGCCATTGGCGATGAGTGGCGCAACTTTGCCTACAGTGCCGCCCGGCAAATGAAAGCCCGCAAGACCGACCTGGTATCCTTCGACCAATTGGGTGATATGCTGCACTCCATAGGCACCAAAGAAAAAGACTTTTTTACCCGGTTAAATAAGCTAAAGTGGTGATATGATACATAAATCGTTTTTCCCTTAAAAAATAAGGCTTATTTTTGCCACTTGTTTTTATACAATTAGTGCTACACACAACGAGAGATACGATACTTTCTGTCATTGATTTCTTCCACAAGCCCTTCGCGGGGTGGATTAAGAAGCAGACATTCCGCTACCTGGCCTGTGGCGGTTCTAATACTGTGCTTGATATATTGATATACTTTGTTAGTTATAACTTTATATTAGACAAACAGCCGGTACCGATATTTTCTATAACCATTGCCCCACACATAGCAGCATTCATTATTTCATTCAGCTTCAGCTTTCCGGTGGGGTTCGCACTGGCCAAGTATGTGGTGTTCCAGGAGTCAAACCTCAAGGGTAGGATACAGTTATTCCGCTATGCATTGCTGGTGGCTATGTGCATTTTGCTCAACTATGTCTTCCTCAAGCTCTTTGTAGAAACATTCGGTTGGTTTCCCACGCCGTCCAAAATTGTTACTACCGTTTTGGTAGCCCTCTTTAGCTATGTTTCACAACGCAACTTCACCTTTAAAGTAAAAGATGTGAGTGAGAAGGTGAGCGATGATGTTGCAAAGGATTATGCCAACAATTAAGGGTACGGCCGGATAGCAGGAGGTGTAAACCAATTCTGCAAATATGGTTACGGCTTACTCGCCCGCCAATTCCTGCAAATACGGTACCGCTTTCTTCAGCCTGCTACCATACCAGCTAAACATTTCACCGTCTACCAGCTTCACCTCTACATCGGGCAATACGGCTGTCACTTCGGCTATATGCTGTTCTTTAAACGGGAAGGGTTCTGAAGAAAGCAGCACCAGTTCTGGTTCATACTCTTTCAATTCTTCTAATGTCAACTCCGGGTAGCGCTCTCTGTCTGCCAGCACATTCTGCCAGCCCATGGTTTGTATCATGCTGTGGATAAAGGTATCCGCGCCTATACTCATCCACGGGTCGCGCCATATAAAGTAGGCTACTCGCCTTGGCTT
Source organism: Flavipsychrobacter sp. (assembly GCA_036568285.1). GTDB lineage: Bacteria > Bacteroidota > Bacteroidia > Chitinophagales > Chitinophagaceae > UBA5543. The sequence continues at coordinate 4,526 of DATCSV010000445.1, forward strand.
AGTAGCCTTATTCAGGTCGTTGAAACCTTGTATGATCTCTTCCACCATTTGGTTAGCCCTGCCCTCCATACCGGTTACCTGGCCAAGTGCCTGCATCATATTGACCGCCTGTGGCAGGTTGTGTATGTCACTTATCCATACCGGAAATTCCTTAGCCAGTTCTTCTATCTGCTCTTTTTCATTCTCTTCTTTGTTGGCTATGATGAGGTCAGGTTTCAGGCTGCGTATCTTCTCGATATCCAGCTTTTTCGTCCCCCCTACCCTTTCTTTGGTCCTGAACCACTCTTCGGGGTGTATACAAAACTTCGTGATGCCCACTACTTCTTTATCCAGGCCCAGATCGTACAGCAGTTCTGTTTGCGAGGGCACTACACTTACTATCCGCTCGGGATAATAATTGAATGTCACTTCTCTACCCAACTGGTCTATTACTGTCCTTTGCATCAATCCAACTTTTTATAGTAAAACAATACGAAGAAGGTAAACAGCACGTCTGCCGGAAATATCATACTCACGAAATATGTCCTGTCTATCTCACTGGTTAATGCGAGATGGAGCATCAGGTTCAATGTTGTCAGCCCTGTGTATGCATATCCTGCCCATTTTTTCATATCGCATACAAACAGCCAAGCGATAGTATAACACAGGATATAAAGCGGCTGTATCAACAACCATCCGTCTATCTGACCAGCAAGCACATCATAAACAAGGTATAGCAGCAACGCTACATGCCCTACTGCTATCCACGGGAAGGCGATAGGCGGCTTTTGCCAGATACGTTTATAGAAGGGTGCGCTCATTTATTTGCTCAGGGCATTGATGATGTCGTACTTCGTCAGGATGTGATACTGGCCGCTATCATCTTTAGCCAACACAGCACCATTCTCTTTGTTGATGAAGTTGCTCAGCCTGTCCAGCCTCAGCGACAACTCCACTACCGGCAGCGGCCCATCCATCACATCAGCCACGTTAAAGTCTTTTACGTCGTGGTTGTCTATCATCCGCTTGAAGAGGCCCACCTGCGTTATCGAGCCGGTTATCTCGCCGTCACGCATCACAGGTATCTGCTCTATATCGTATTTCTTCATCAGGTCGAACGCCTGGCTTACTTTGGCATCCTCGTCAATCGTTACTAACCTGCGGCGGCCCAGGCCACCCAACAGGTCACGCACTGTTTCTACATCCAGGAAACCCCTGTCCAGCATCCACTCGTCATTATACACTTTGCCTACATAGCGGCTGCCATGGTCGTGAAAGATAACCACCACCAGGTCGGTAGGTTTCAGTTTGTCCTTCAACTGGTGCAGGCCGGCTATGGCACTACCTGCAGAATAACCTACAAATATGCCTTCGTCTTTTGTGATCTTACGGGCCATTACTGCACCGTCTTTATCCGTCACTTGCTCAAAGTGGTCGGCCACTTCGCGTATATAGTTCTTAGGCAAAAAATCTTCGCCTATTCCCTCCGTAATATAGCTGTGCACTTCCTTCATATCCAGCTCGCCCGTGCGGTGCCATTTGGTCAGCAGCGATCCGTAGCTGTCTATCGCCCATACTTGTATATCAGGATTCTTTTCTTTCAGGTATTTACCCGTACCGGTTAGTGTACCGCCCGTACCCGTGGCTACTACCAGGTGCGTTACTTTACCTTCTGTCTGCTCCCATATTTCAGGGCCGGTCTGCTCATAATGCGCCTCCCGGTTAGCCAGGTTGTCATACTGGTTTACATACCAGCTATTAGGCACTTCCTTAGCCAGCCTTGCAGATACTGAGTAATACGAGCGCGGGTCTTCAGGCTCCACATCGGTAGGGCAAACGATCACTTCAGCACCAAAGGCCTTCAGTATATCCACTTTCTCCTTGCTCTGCTTGTCGGTAGTGGTAAAGATGCATTTGTACCCCCGGGCTATAGCACCCAGCGCCAGGCCCATACCTGTATTGCCCGATGTACCCTCTATTATCGTTCCTCCCGGTTTGATAAGCCCCTGCTCTTCCGCCACATCCAGCATTTTTATGGCCATGCGGTCTTTTATCGAGTTGCCGGGGTTAAAATATTCCACTTTTGCATATACGGGGCAGGGCAGGCTGGCCGTCACCTTGTTCAGCCTTACCAGCGGGGTATTGCCTATCGTTTGCAGAATACTGTCATATACTTTCTTATCGGGAGTCATTGATTTACTTTTATATACGCGGCGAAGGTAAAAAATTTTGGCGAGGGGATGCTTAGCACATAGCTTGTCATCTTAATAATTCCTAATTTATTTTTCGTTTCAATAAGCACTTTCTTACATTCGGTATAAGATATGTAAACAAACCGCTTAACCTGTCCCTGCCATTTTCCGCAGGATATTTATTTGATTAAAAAATTAAGTGCTGACAAACAGCCTTGATTACGAACTATAGAAACTATGAAGAGCATACTATCGATTTGTTTATTGGCTTTTAGCGTGAGTAGTACGTATGGGCAGGAAGCACTACCTCAAAAAGCGGATATACGCACATATGGGAATTCCGTTAAGTTTCAGTTTGGCGACTTCTATATTCCTGGAACGATACATACAGGAAAACCCATTAGTCAATTAGGGCTCTATTATGAAAGGAAGCTTTTTAAGAAATTTCATGCGGGCATAGGGTATATGCAATGGACACCAATTCGCAGCCCTTCAATACCCATATTATCAACTGTAAAGCCCGAATCTGAATATGAGCAGCCCGTTGTTGGAGGACTTGAGTTTTGGCGCAAATATAAAATGCTTGACCTGTACCTCACGTATAAATATAGTATTGCCGGTAGCCATCACCTTGTAAGCCCTAATATCGGAATTTCATATGCCTGGGGCATCGACCAGTATTTACAATGGCACTATTACTATTTTTTTGAAGAGCATAGCGGCTACGAATGGAGAAAAAATAGTTACTACGGTCTTATATCTGGTATTTCCTACGACTACCTCCTTCTCAATAACAGAATTAATATAGGTATTGATATAAGAGGGCGTTTTTATCCGGAACGTAAAAAAGCCCAATACGATTACGGGCTGCATATCGGGGTAAATTTTTAAAAAATGATTATTTTTTTCTTCCCGCGTAAGTCTTCCGCATAAGGACTGTCAAACCCCGCATAGGGCACAATTTGTCCATGTAAATAGGATTAGTTTTCTTTCAGAATACACTATGTTATAATTATTTTACAACGCTATTTTTATGTATATTTGCTATTATGCCCGCCTAATCGGGAGGTAAACCATCAACCATGAAAAAACAATAAACCCCGACACCCTATGAGACCATCCACCAATCAAAATATTATACAATACACGCCGCCGCCTTACAGGCGGCTTTTTTGTGCATTGTTAACTCCGGGCGCTGCCACATATAAGTTAACAAAAGTTAACAGAATTTCTTGCGACTACCTGGCAATCAATCAGTTGTGCGACTACTATATTAACTTTCGGTTAAACAAAAGCAATGCTTTTTCATACGTTTTTCGCGATTTTTGTAACAGTTCTGCTGATGTTTTACAAAATACGCTGCAAAACGAAACCGAACAGGACCACTTGGCTTTATCCCGCTACAACTCGCGTGCTTTTGGCTTTTCACTTTCGAATTTCGACCTTCGCATGCGAGTTTATCCACATTTCACGGATGTTCCACGCAAATATGCCCTAACCACGTTAACTTTGTTATACTTGCAAAGGCAGAATATAGAAACTAAGGGAAACATGAAACTGACATTTTACGGACATGCTTGTTTTATGGTGGAGGCTGCAGGTAAAAAACTCCTGTTCGACCCCTTCATTTCAGGCAACAACAACGCAAAAAACATTGATATTCAGTCTATTGAGGCTGACTACATCCTGATATCTCACGGCCACGGCGACCATATAGCCGACCTGGTAACCATAGCTAAAAACACCGGGGCACAGGTAATAGGTATGCTGGAAGTGACCAACTGGATAAGCAAACAGGGCTACGACAAAGTAACAGGTATGAACCTGGGCCTGTTGGAAACAGAATTTGGCAGCGTGCGGATGACACCGGCTGCACACAGCAGCAGCCTGCCCGATGGCAGTTATGGTGGCAATCCCGCGGGTTTCGTGGTGAGCACATCAGATGGCACTTTCCACTATACAGGCGATACCTGCCTCATTATGGATATGCAGCTGATACCCCGCTATGGCAATATGGCTTTTACCGTGATGCCTGTCGGCGGCCACTTCACCATGAATGTGGATGACGCCCTGGTAGCGGCAGAATTTGTACAGTGCAATAAAATAGTAGGCGTACATTACGACACCTGGCCGCCTATTGCCATAGATAAGGAAAAAGCAAAAAGAAAGTTTTCGGACGCAGGCAGAGAACTGCTGCTGCCCGCAATCGGTGAGACCATAACATTATAATTAACAGTGACGTTCGGAGAAAAATATTAATTTAATCTGCTTAGCACAACTCAGTATATGTCAAAACTAATAGCGATAGCGAACCAGAAGGGCGGTGTAGGTAAAACTACAACGGCCATCAACCTGGCTGCCAGCCTGGCCGTGCTGGAATATAAAACCCTGCTGATAGATGCCGACCCCCAGGCCAACAGTACCACGGGCAATGGCTTC
>DATCSV010000446.1:0-15963 GCA_036568285.1 Flavipsychrobacter sp.
TTTGTACCCGCCCGCCATGCCGTTAAACTCCTTGCCTACCAGTATCACGTCTTCCCAAGCGTACTGTTGTATCAATGCCACCAGTTCGCGGTGCTCATATTCTTCAGCCTCACCCATTTCTTTCATACCGCCCAGCCATAGCATTTTACCGGGCAAATCCGCTTTAGCAAAGTTGATAATAGCAGCACGCATACTGGTAGGGTTAGCATTATAGGCATCCAGTATCAGTTGGTTACTGCCGGCCTGTAGCCATTGCGAACGGCTGTTGTCCGGTTGGTAAGCTGCAATTGCCTGTTTAATATCATCTATGGATATGCCAAAATGCAAACCTACAGCTACAGCCACCATCACATTAGGAAAGTTATATTCGCCTACCAGGTTGGTATGTATCGTCGCTTCATGCCCTGTGCTTAACACCGCTACTTTCAGAAAGACATCATCCATCAGTGGCTTGCCTATATATTGGGCATTAGCGCTGCCATAGGTGACCTGTTGATCAATACCGGTCGCCATACCATACAGGTAGTCCAGGTCTGTATTGCGGAAAACAAGGCCGTTGTTCCCCCGGAGAAAATCGTACAACTCCCCCTTGCCTTTGCGCACGCCTTCTACCCCACCAAAACCTTCTATATGTGCCTTGCCGCAGTTGGTAATAATGCCATGCGTAGGCAGGGTAATTGTGCAGTACGATGCTATCTCTCGTTGATGATTGGCTCCCATTTCTATTACAGCCATTTCTGCATCCACAGGTATACTGAGCAAAGTGAGCGGTACACCTATATGATTATTCAGGTTGCCCTGTGTGGCATAAGTCCTGTATTTCCGACGCAGTACGGTTGTTACTAGCTCTTTCGTAGTCGTTTTGCCGTTGCTGCCTGTAATGGCTATAAACGGAATATCAAACTGCTGCCGGTGGTACCTGGCCAAAGCCTGCAGGGTGGCAAGGGTATCATCCACATAGATACAGCCGTTGTCAGTTGCATATTCTATCTCATCCACCACAGCGTAAGCGGCACCTGCATCTAATGCTTGTTGGGCGAAAGTATTGCCATTAAAACTCGGACCCTTTAACGCAAAGAACATATCTCCTCTTTTCAGCTTACGGGTGTCGGTTTGTACTGAAGGGTGCTGCTTGTATATCTCGTATAATTCTGCTATTTCCAATTTCTGCTGTATTTACTGCTATGCTAAAATAATAAAGAGGCTGCACCAAAATGCAGCCTCTTCTATTTTATATGCTTTTTACTGTATTAAGCTTTAGCCAATTTACTTTCTATAGCCCTTTTCAGCAACGCATAAGCGCCGAACAGCAGACCGCTGAACACCAGGTCGCCTATGAAAGTATTGAAGAAAAATGCGGAACCTTCCTTGGTATAAAAAGGAAGCGCCATTAGGTATGTAGTCACAAACCCGTTAAAATCCAGTCCCCAATACCCGGTAAGGAAAGTACCGAAATTGGACAGCACGAAGAATATAGCAGAACCTGCAATTGAGTAACCTGCAACTCTCAGCGCTTTGTGATTTTTCATAGAGGTACCCATGAATGTGATGATAGCCATAGCACCATACACGAAGAACTGTGAAATATCATAGAAGCCCTTCATCGGTGTGAAGAACTCGATATAAGCATCTGAAATGAACATAGCCAGCAAAGGCAACAGGTAAGCCATCTTCTTGTTGTTGACAACAGAGCCACTGAACAAACCCAGGGCGGCTACAGGTGCCATATTGTATATAGCCAGTTCATAATTAACAATGCGTGCTACCACAGCCATCAGTATCAACCCGCCTGCCAGTAATATATTCGTGTAATTGCTTTTCATTATTTATCCTATTGTCTTTTGCAAATGTAAAACGTACAAACCCAAAATTCAAAAACTAAAAATACCCATGTGTTAATTACTACCTGCCATGGCATTGTTTATACTTCTTGCCACTGCCACATGGGCAGGGATCATTACGGCCTATTTTGGGCTCTGCTACTACAGGAGCCTGCTTGGGGGCCTGCCTGTCGTCGTACATATCCCGCTCATTAGCTGCGTAGTCCTGCCCGGCTTCGTCTATTTCATCTTTATTAGCGCGCATCTGGCTCATATCTGTACGCTGTGCCTGCTGCCTGGCCTCTTTAGGTGGCTCCTCCTGCATCGGTATACCTGCACGCAGCAGGAACGATACGATGTTCGTATTGGTAGCCAGCAACATCTGCTTAAACAGGTTAAAACCTTCGAACTTGTATATCAACAGCGGATCCTTCTGTTCGTACGATGCCATTTGCACCGATGAGCGCAGGTCGTCCATTGCACGCAGGTGCTCTTTCCAGGCATCATCTATCAATGCAAGGGTAATTATTTTTTCCAATGTCTGGAACACAGGACGGGCACCATTGTCTATAGCCTCTTTCAGGTTAGTCTGCACTTGTATACCACGTATACCATCGGTAAACGGTATCAATATGTCTTTGATACGTTCACCATTCTCTTCATGCAATTTCTGTAAAGTAGGATGGATGTTTTCAGCTATCGCAGAAGTTTTGCGGCTATACATGCTCTTAGCAGCATGGTACAGCTTATCGCCTATGTCCTGCATGTCCGCTTTTTCAAAGCCATTAGCCAGCGAATGGTCCGGCTCCATAGCCAGGTGCTTCATCACTTCTATTTTAAAGGCTTCAAAATCACGGTTATCCTCAAACTGTGCTGCCAGTCCTACGCAAACATCATACATCGCATTATCCAGGTCAATAGACAAGCGGTCTCCAAACAGGGCGTGCCTGCGGCGTTTGTATATCACGTCACGCTGAGAGTTCATCACATCGTCAAACTCGAGCAGGCGTTTACGTATGCCAAAGTTATTTTCTTCTACTTTTTTCTGCGCACGTTCAATGGACTTGGTAATCATGCTGTGTTGCAGCACTTCTCCCTCTTTATGGCCCATTTTGTCCATCAGCGATGCTATACGTCCTGACTGGAACAGGCGCATCAGGTCATCTTCCAACGACACGAAGAACTGTGAACTACCGGGGTCGCCCTGACGACCGGCACGACCACGCAACTGCCTGTCTACACGGCGGCTTTCGTGGCGTTCGGTACCAATAATAGCCAGGCCACCCGCGTCTTTCACTCCAGGCCCCAGCTTGATATCCGTACCGCGGCCTGCCATGTTGGTGGCAATCGTTATCGCACCCGGCAAGCCCGCTTCTGCCACTATTGTTGCTTCACGCGCGTGCTGCTTAGCGTTCAGCACGTTGTGTTGTATTTTTTTCTGCGTCAGCATGCGACTCAGCAACTCCGACACCTCTACCGACGTAGTACCTACCAGTACAGGACGTCCTTTTTCTTTCAGCGCCTCTATTGCGTCTATTACTGCTTTGTATTTCTCACGCTTGGTTTTATATACCAGGTCCTGCTCGTCTTTACGCGATATAGGTACATTGGTAGGTACTGTTACGACATCCAGCTTATATATCTCCCAGAACTCGCCGGCTTCTGTTTCCGCTGTACCGGTCATACCCGCCAGCTTGTGGTACATACGGAAGAAGTTCTGCAAGGTAATGGTAGCAAAGGTTTGCGTAGCGGCTTCAACCGTCACATTTTCCTTAGCTTCTATTGCCTGGTGCAGGCCATCGCTATAGCGGCGACCTTCCATGATACGGCCCGTCTGCTCATCTACTATCTTCACCTTACCGTCTATCACTACATACTCCACATCTTTCTCAAACAACGTGTAGGCTTTCAGCAATTGCTGTAGTGAGTGTATGCGGTCTGCCTTAACGGCATAGTCCTGCAGGACTGTGTCTTTACGTTTTGCTTTTTCCTCGTCAGTTACGTCCAGCTTTTCTATTTCAGCCAGTTCAGAGCCTATATCGGGCAACACGAAGAAGTTAGGGTCCTCCGCATGGCCTGTTATCAGGTTGAGGCCTTTGGTAGTCAGGTCTACACTGTTATGTTTTTCGTCTATGGTAAAGAACAGTTCAGCATCCACTTTTGGCATGTTGCGTTGCTGCTCGCCCAGGTAGTAGTTTTCTGTCTTTTGCAGTATCTGCTTATTACCTTCTTCACTCAGGAATTTTATCAGGGCGCCATTTTTAGGCAATCCTTTAAAGGCCCTGTATAAGTGAAGGCCACCCGTTTCCTTATCCGTTTTGCCTTCTGCTATCAGGCGTTTGGCTTCTGTCAGGCTTTTACTGGCTATCTTCTTCTGCTCTTCTATCAGCCTTTCTATTCGTGGCTTCAATTGGGCAAACTGCTGCTCCTCTCCACGAGGTACCGGGCCTGAAATAATAAGCGGAGTACGCGCATCATCAATCAATACGCTATCCACCTCATCCACCATAGCATAGTGATGCTTGCGCTGCACCATTTCATCAGGTTGGTGCACCATGTTATCGCGCAGGTAATCGAAGCCAAACTCATTATTAGTACCGTACGTAATATCAGCCAGGTAAGCCTTCCTGCGACTCTCAGAGTTAGGTTGGTGCTTATCTATACAATCTGTTGTCAACCCCAGGAATTCAAATATTGGGCCGTTCCACTCCTGGTCACGACGGGCCAGGTAGTCGTTCACTGTAACGATATGCACACCCATACCTGCCAATGCATTCAGGTAAGCGGGTAATGTAGACACCAATGTCTTACCCTCACCTGTAGCCATTTCGGCTATCTTACCCTGGTGCAGTACCATACCACCTATCAACTGCACATCATAATGCAGCATATTCCAGGTCACCTTGCTGCCGGCTGCAGTCCAGGTGTTTTTGTATATGACGTTATCACCCTCTATAGTTATATGCTCCTTTTCTACAGCCAGTTCCCTGTCCAGGTCTGTAGCAGTGGATGCCAGCTCTTCATTATCCTTAAACCTTCTTGCTGTCTCTTTCACTACGGCAAATGCTTCAGGCAGTATCTTTTCCAATACTTCTTCCAGCAATTCATCTCGCCTCTTTATCAGCTTGTCTACTTCATCATACACGGCTTCCCTGCTATGCAGTTCGGCATTAGGGTCACTCTCCGCTTCTGCTTTCTTCGCCTCTATCTCTTCGTTTATATGGCTGAGATGCTCTTTAATTATTGCACGAAATTCGTTGGTCTTGTTCCTTAACTGGTCGTTGGTAAGGCTTTGCAGCTCTTCGTAATACTTATTGATTTCAGCTACGATCGGCTGCAGCTTTTTTACGTCCTTATCAGACTTGCTACCGCCAAATATTTTTGAAAGAAAACCTATCATTTTGAGTTGTGTTATTTAAAATTGACTATTAATGGCCGGGGCCGTTTTGTTTGGATATACCCTTTTTCATATCAAATCCTATGCAATTTTATCCGAACTGACAGGCTGGCACATAAAGGGGGTCAAAACTACGCCAATTGGGGCATTTCAACAAACCCGGCTTACGCTATATGGCGGGGTCAAAAATTTTTTATCGCAATAGCTTGCAAGGCAAGAAAATTTTTCTGTATTTTGGGGGAATAAATTCAGAAAAAGCAATAATTATGAAAAAAGCCTTCATCCTCGTTACAACTGTTTTGGTGTCAGTATTAATGGCAAACAAGGGTTTTGCACAGGAAGATGAATTAGTAAGGGTGTTCCGTTGGTTCAACCCAACCGACCAAAACTATGTAACCGTTGCAGATGGTGAGTTCCAGGAAGGACAATTGTTGAATTGGAACTGGAAAGACAAAACGCAATTATTCGTTGCTTATCGTAACCCGGCTCCTGACCGTGTTGCAGTTTACCGTTGGTACAACCCCCATACCAAAGACTATGCATCTATTGCAGAAGACGAGTTTACTGACGACAACATGATAAAAATGGGCTATACTGATAAAAGCCTTCAGTTCTACGCTACTACACGTCGTGGCCCTAACACTGTTGAGGTTTATCGTTGGTATGTACCTAAAAACCGTGATTGGGTAACTGTACCTGAAGAAGGTGACACTGATAACTACTACAAAAAAGGATATCGTCGCAAAACTTTCCAGTACTATGGTATACGCAGGAGCATGGATGCTGCTCTGTATAACCAACTGTAGTTTAAATAATTAGTCAAAATAAAAAAGCCTGCAATGATGCAGGCTTTTTTATTTTACCCCATAGCTACCTGTTGAATACAAGGAAGAAACCCTGGTATAGTGCAAACCCGGCTATTCCCAATAGCAAAGACGCGTATTTAGACGGTTTGTAGACGATATATACACTAACGCTAAACAACAGGATAAACCAGGCAAAGTATATTCCGAACAATATCCAAAGTATGGTACGCCAAATGGTTGGCGTATTTAGCAGCAATTCGTAATGCTGTTGGTCAATTACCCGGAATGCACCCAAACAACTGGTTACCACATCGTGTACCGATGTAGACCACGATGCGATACTAATACTGAAGCCCAACAGAATCAACAGATCATCGAATGTTCCCCGCGAAGTGAACGCACGTGTTAACAGGTGTATCAATGCTGCAGCCGCCAGCCACCCTATAAACATAGTAGGTGCTGTAAACCATACATTATATCGATAATAGAGCTCTTCGGGGATATTTAGCCATGGCTTATATGGTCGCCCGTTGCCGAATACCAGGAACACGTACACCAATGTATACGCGAACATGTTGATAAGCATTGCATAAAGAGCGAACATAAGTTTGCTATCGCTGCCTAAAATTGCTCTGAATGTAGCTACCGGCTTTATAAAAGCAGGCCAGTAATATCGACCAAACGCTGCCATAACTTCATCATCTATCGCAAGATATGCTACTTAGTACACCAATACTCCATGCTGGAGCACACGGCAAGATTAGGCGTGCTCTGGGTGCATGCCTCCGTAGACGAGTTAGCGATCATGAAGTGTAATGTATGTTGCCCTGCAGCCACTGTGTAATAGTCGGATGTGACGCCCGGACCAAGCGTGGTGAGAACAGACCCATCCCATAACACGGAATAAGTTTGGCTGGAGCCTGTCTTGTTAATGAAGCGGACCTTAGCAGTATTGTTGGCCTCACACAAACGCGTTTCGCAACTGCTGCCCGTGTAGCCCGAGGGGCAGTTGCAGACACCATTGATGCATGTACCACCGTTTTTGCAGGTAACGTCTTCGCACGAATCAGCAGGTTTAGTACAGCCGGTGTATACCACCGTACCAAATATGCTTGTAACTAAAAGAGCGGAAATAATAATCAGGCGTTGCATATCTTTTTAAATTTTCAGTAAAACTAGAACAAGGCCTTACGCAATACAATGACACATGTCATAAAACACAATACTTTTTAGCATGTTTTTCAGCCGGTAATAAGCGATTTCTTAAGGCAAAAAAAAAGCGCCTTACGGCGCTTTTTCCTTATAAACAGATTAATCAAAAATTACCTTCTTGGAGGACGGCCATTACCACCGAAGTAGTTACCTGCCCTCTCGCTGTTATCGCCATTAGGGCTACCCAGCCGATCCATTACTAAGCGGAAACCTATCGTAGAACTTGCCTGGTAAGCCTGCATGAAACGGCGTGCGCCGGGGTTCATATAATATGCACGGTCTGCCCATGAACCGCCCTTGTATACCTTAGCTTCATTGCTGATGAGCGTATTGCTACCATAAGAATAAGTGAACATAGAAGCACTATCGCCATCTTCATAATCCCTCAGGTCAGCGTTCAGGCCATCAAACCTTTCGTAAGAAGCCATTTCAGTGCTATCTATCAGGCGAGTCTGCAGGTGGCCCAGAGTATCTTTCTCATCCAGGGAGTTATCCTCATCCAGTCTTACATATGTTTCATATACGTTACCACGGAATGGACGGAAGTCGTTCAGATCGCGAGTGTAAGGACGATAAGTATCTAATACCCACTCACTTACGTTACCAGCCATGTTGTAAAGGCCATATGCGTTAGGAGCGTATGAAAACACCGGTGCAGGTACGTCAGCATTATCATTCAATGCACCTGCTATACCCATCGCATCGCCTTTGCCACGCTTGAAGTTACCCAGGAACTCACCTTGGTATGAGTTGCGCAGGCCATAACGTGTAGTGTAAGCATCACCCCAAGGGTAAACATTGCGATCAGTTATTACCTCTTCGCCACGACGACGTTTTGTCTCAGGCTCAGGGTTGTTACCGATGTTACCCAGTGCAGCATACTCCCACTCAGCTTCTGTAGGCAGGCGGTAGTTTGGCAGCAGGTAGCCATCAGAGTATTTCATATTACGATAGCCTGAACCTTGTGGATCAAGGTCACGCTTGCGGCCTTTGGTTGGCAAACCTTCGTATTGACCGTTAACATAAGTCTCTGTGTCAAAGATATCTTCGTTCACCTGGTTTGGATTCCTCTTCAGGCGGCCGTTTTTAATCAGGATATATTCATTAACACGGTCGCTGCGCCATTTAGCGAAAGCGCGTGCCTGGTGCCAGTTAACACCAACAACCGGATAGTTGTCGTATGCGGCATGGCGGAAATAATATTGTACATAAGGCTCGTTGTAAGACAGAGCAGAACGCCATACTGACGTATCAGGCATTGCCTCAGCTATTATCAACGGATAGTCAGAGCCGTAAGTGCGTGACAACCAATAGATATACTCGCGGTAGTGAACGTTGGCCACCTCTGTTTCATCCATATAGAAAGAAGAAACGGAAACAGTGCGTGGTACGTTGTTTCTTTCCAGGGTCAGGTCTTCTTCCGTCATACCCATTGTAAAACGGCCGCCCTCAACAAAAGTAAGGCCGGGACCGGTTTGCTGCCCCTGATAGTTTGCTACATCAAAACCACCCAGGCGTGGGTCGTTATAGTCCCAACCGGTAACGCGGGATACGCCGGTTGATTTATTGGAGGAACAAGCCGAAAACAGGGTTGCGACTCCGATACAAAGCAAGCTCACGCCGACAAGAGATCTTTTCATAATCTAAAGAAAAAGTTTGCTACAAATTGTGTTGAATAATCTGTTAAAGTGTTACAATATTAGAGTGTTCTTTTCAAAATGTCAAGCTTTACAGGAATAATGCTAAAAAAATGTTGTTTTTCTTGTTTTTTACCAAAAAAATACTACCCGCCTTATTTTAACGTTATGGATAATAGCCGGATGACTCTATCCTGACAGTCCTGTGCTAAGAAAACTGTATATTTGAAGACCCCAAAAATTATTATGAAATTAAGAAGATACGGTAAATCAATAACGGCATTACTTTCATTTTTTTTAATGTCATCAGGCATGGCAACTGTAACGGCCAAAGAGGCCACTGTTACGGTTAACGAGCTGAATATCCAGGCGGGTTATATAGCCAAACGGATAGACCTGCAGTATTATGCCACACCACTGGTTACCATTACAAATATCACGTATAAACCGGTAGACCAACTACCGGAAAACGCCCTTCCTTCCAGCCCTCAAAAACTGGACGTAATATTAGGGCTCGACCGCAAAGCTCCATTTGCGGTAGTGCGTTTCCCCGCTTTCTCTCTTGATGCGGAAGGCAAACCGCAACAAATAAATACCCTTACTTTTGAATATACCGAGCAGCAACCTGCTAATATGACGGCAATACCCTCCGGCCGCAACGCTGCCAAGGGTACAGGAAGCACCAACTCTCCGCTGGCTAGCGGCACATGGTACAAAATAGCTGTATCTAATACAGGCTTGTATAAAATTGACCATGATTACCTGGCTGCAAAACTGGGTGTAAGCAATATCAGTTCTTCACGCATCAGGCTCTTTGGACACGGCGGAAAAATGCTGCCGGAAAGGAATACAGGCTCTGTAAACGGGCTGACAGAAACAGCGATATGGGTGAACGATGGCGGCGATGGCAGCTTTGATGCCGGCGATTACTTTGTGTTCTATGCGCAGGGCCCTGTCAACTGGAAACCCTCGGCCGACAACACACAGTTGGTACAGGAGAAGAATTTCTACGAAGACAAGGGTTATTATTTCCTGAATTTTGACGCCTTAGCCGAAAAAAGGATTGAACCGCAAACAAATGCCCCTGCCGGTAATGTGACAGTAAACAGCTACTCCGCAACGGTTTTGCACGAGCAGGACCTGGCCAACCCTCAAAGATTTGGCAAACTGTGGTGGGGCGAGGAATTCAGCAAAGCGCCGGGAAAGCAAACCAGTCAAAGTTTCACACTGGACCTGGGTAACGTAATCGATTCAGCGCAATTTAATATCCATGTGGTAAACACTTCCAGCACGCGCGGCTTATTCAGTTTGTACCTCAACGGTCAACCTCTCGATAATCTGGATGTGGCACCTACCAACAATTACGACTACGCCCCCAAGGCTGCAGGGGCCGAGGTAAATAAAAAGTTGCCTTATAACGCCAACAACGCTACCATACGTATAGACTATAACACCTCGGCCAATGATGGTTCGGGTTGGTTGGATTATATCCGTATCAATTATCGCCGCCCCCTGGCTATCAATAACAATAGCCTTCTATTTTGCGACCTTAACAGCGTAGGAACAGGCAATATAGCCACTTACCAACTGGCTAATGCAAACGGCTCTACGCAAGTGTGGGACATAACCGACCCGCAAAATCCTGTATTGATGAGTGGTTCGCTGAGCGGCAGTACATATACCTTTAGCCAATATGCTGACAAACTACACAGGTTTGCGGCTATGAATAACAGCAACCTGGACGCGCCTGAATACATCGGCACGATACCTAATCAAAACCTGTTCGGTTCGGGCCCGGTTGATTATATCATTGTTACCTATCCTGATTTTAAACCAGCTGCTGAAAAGCTGGCTGAATTTCACAGGCAGCGCAGTGGCATGAAGGTCATGGTTGCCACTACCACACAGGTGTACAACGAATTTTCATCGGGTGGGCAGGATATATCTGCTATACGCGACCTTGCACGCATGTTTTACGAGCGTGCAGGTATGGACGAAAGCAAAATGCCCGACTACCTGTTGCTGATGGGTGACGCATCTTACGACTATAAAAATCGTGTAGCCGGCAACACCAACTTCGCACCCACTTTCGAGGCGCGGGAGTCATTTCAATTCTTGTCAACCTACAGCAATGACGATTTTTTTGGCTTTCTTGACGAAGGCGAAGATATTGAGCGATATGATATCATCAACGCGCTGGACATAGGTGTTGGACGCATTCCGGCCAAAAGCCTGCAGGAGGCCAATAATGTAGTGAATAAGATAGTGCACTACAAAAGCCCTGCTACGCTGGGTCCCTGGCGCTTGTCTACCATGTACGTAGCCGATGATAAAGACAATGCAGGAGACCACCTGGCTGACGCGGAAGTAATGAACCGTGTGGTAATGGAAAACAGCAATATCCATAACGCATCTAAAGTATATCTGAATGCTATACCGCTGGTATCAACACCTGGCGGACAGCGTGCACCGGAAGCCAACAAAGCGATTAATGATGGTATTTTTAAAGGTCTGTTCCTGCTGAATTATAGCGGGCACGGCAATACGAGTGTATTGGCCCACGAGCGCATCGTCACAAAAGATGATTACAACAAATGGCGCAACCTGGATAAATTGCCCTTTATGATCACTGCCACCTGCGATTTCGGGCAGTTCGACCAGCCTTCATTTGTGTCGTCGGGCGAGGAACTGATGCTGAAATATAATGGCGGGGTTATCGCTACACTTACCACCACACACCTGGTGTATGCATATGCCAACGAAATGCTGAACCGCGAATTTCTTGCAGCACAGTTCCAGCACATAAATGGCAAGTGGAATACTTTCGGCGATGCCATGCGTATTGGTAAAAACAGCGCTTACGCCGGAGGTGTAGAATCAGGTGTGATTGAGAACTTCAGAAAATTCGCCCTGCTGGGCGACCCTGCGCTGGAGCCCAACTTCCCTGAATTCTTTATACATACTGAAGCTGTAAAAGATGGCGCTACGGGTTTACCCACCAACAACATCAGCGCTTTAGGAGAATATACCATCGATGGCAAAGTCGCTGATGTAAACGGCAACGTGCTCGATAATTTCAACGGGACACTGGCTGTAACTATCTTCGACAAGCCCCGCACTGTAAAAACTATTAACGGGGACGAACGAACCTTTAAGATGCAGAACAACACCATCTACAAAGGCAGGGCCACTGTCAATAACGGAAATTTTTCTTTCTCCTTCATAGCGCCCAAAGATCTGAACTACGAATTGGGCAGCGGCACCATCAGCTATTATGCCGATAACGGTCAAACAGACGCTGCCGGGCGCGATACCAGTATGATCATTGGAGGTTTTTCCGACAATCCAAACCTGGAAAACGATCCTCCTGTGGTAAAAGCTTTTATCAAGGACAGTCTTTTCCGCAATGGTGGCCTTACCGGTACCAACACGGCTATTTTTGCCATACTGGAAGATGAAACGGGCATTAATGTGTCAGGCAATTCAGTGGGTCACGACCTGGTAGCTATATTGGATGGCGACGTATCCAAGCCATATGTGATGAACGACTATTACGAAACAGCGCCCAATACCTATAAAAGAGGATATGTGTATTTCCCTGTAGAAGGCATACCCGATGGCAGGCACAGGTTCACCATCAAGGCATGGGACGTAAACAACAACTCCGGCGAAGGCCATGTAGATTTTGTAGTAGCTGATGGCCAGGTGGTAGAAGTACAAAACCTGATGAACTACCCCAACCCCTTCAGGGATGTCACACATTTTGTTTTTGAACATAACCACCCCGATGCCAACCTGAATGCCGAGATCAATATCTATAATACGGCCGGGGTATTTGTTCGCAAGCTGACACAGGACTTCGTAAGCACCGGCAGCCGCAGCAATGAGATAACATGGGATGGTACGGATAACAACGGTGCTAAATTGCCCGCCGGGGTATATATCTACCGTATGATGATATCAACAGAAAATGGTATTGAGACAACCGCATACCAAAAACTGGTGTTAGTGCGTTAATATATTGCCTGCAATGCTTAAATTGCGGCACTTAACCTTGCTTCAAGGCAGGAATATTATTTGCCTTGGGCTAAAACAGATACCTTTGCAAAACTTGAAAGTAAATTATAACAGAATGGCAAAACGCTTTGCATTAGTAGGATTAACCCTGGCAGCAGGTTTGATTTCTACAGTTTCTACGGCCCAAACAACACAGGCCAATCTTTCCGGTACGGTAAATACCGTATCGCCCGCAGTACCTTTTTTGAGGATTTCTCCTGATGCCCGTTCCGGCGCTATGGGCGATGTGGGTATAGCAATAGACCCCGATGCAAATGCACAGCACTGGAATGTAGCTAAGCTACCCTTTGCATCTAAGAAATATGGCGTATCTGCTACATATACTCCCTGGCTGAAGGACCTGGTGCCTGATATATTCCTGGCTTACCTGGCGGGTTATGCCAAGTTTGGCGAAAATGACAACCAGAGTATCAGTGCTTCATTGCGCTATTTTTCTTTGGGTGAGATCAACTACACGGATATTAATGCCAACCCGATAGGTACAGGTAAGCCCAACGAATTTGCTTTTGACCTGGGTTACTCGCGCAAATTGTCTGAGTACCTGTCTACAGGTATCAGTTTCAGGTATATCAATTCCGCCATTGCTTCAGGCCTTTCTGCTACTACTCCCGGTATAGAATACCGCCCGGGTAATGCCTTTGGCGCAGACATAGGTGTGTACTACCGCAAAAAGAACGAAATCGACGAATTCCGTTCAGGTACGGTAGCATTAGGTGCGGTTTTGAGCAATGTAGGCTCTAAAATATCTTACACATCTACCCGTAAAGATTTCATACCTATCAACTTAGGTTTAGGTGGTGCCTATACTTACCAGGCAGATGCGTATAATGCGATTACCTTCGCCCTGGATGTAAACAAACTACTGATACCTACGCCGATAGATACTAATACAGACCCCAACACAGGCCCTAACTACACAATACCTGACAAGACTGTAGTATCTGGTATGCTGGGTTCGTTCAGCGATGCACCGGGTGGCTTTAGCGAAGAACTTAGGGAGTTCCAGATATCAGCAGGTGCTGAATACTGGTACCGCCAACAGTTCGCTGTACGTGCCGGTTATTTCTGGGAGCACAAATTGAAGGGCGACCGTAAATACTTCACAGTAGGTGTGGGTGTACGTTACAATGTATTTGGCCTGAACTTTGCTTACCTGGTCCCTTCAGGCAGCGGCATCAACAGGAACCCGCTCTCCAACACTTTCCGTTTCTCGTTATTGTTTGAATTTGACAAACTGGATAAAAAGCCGGAGACAACAACACCGTAATATAAAAATTTAATATATAAAAGCCCTCCTGCCTGTTGGTCGGAGGGCTTTTGCTTTTTCCCTTTTTCTTGTACACATTTGTACATTTGTACAAATATTCTTAACTTTATGTCCAATAAGGTATCCGGTAACCGCCTATTGATAACCTGGGGTATATGGACATGTTAGCTCAAAAAGAAAGCATCATACGAAAGCTGCAAAATGAGGCACTTTCTTTACAACGTCGTAAGGGCTTGACAGCAGAACAAATTCCTGATATGGGTTTAGGCCCATTAACTTCAGCTTTCCCGGGCAAAGTTTTCCCTCTTGGTGCCGTACACGAGTTGATAAGCGACAGAAGTGAAAGTGCGGCGGCCACTAATGGTTTTCTTGCAGCACTACTGGGCAAACTCAGTAATACCGGATATTGCTTGTGGGTGAGCAACAAAAGAACAATCTTCCCCTCTGCGTTAAAACAATTCGGTATAGACCCGCACCGTATTATTTTCATTGACCTGCGGCAGCAAAAGGACGTATTGTGGGCTGTAGAAGAAGCCCTGAAGTGTGACATACTATCGGCTGTTGTAGGAGAACTGAGTGAGCTGAGTTTTACAGAATCCAGGCGTTTACAGTTGGCTGTAGAGCAGAGCGGTGTCACAGGTTTTATTCATCGCCACAGGCCCCGCAGTATGAACACTGTAGCTTGTGTTACACGCTGGAAAATAACTCCCGTGGCCGGCAACGTTGAAGATAACATGCCGGGTGTAGGCTTCCCCCTTTGGAATGTAGAACTGCTGAAGGTACGCAATGGCAAACCCGGAACATGGGATATAGAGTGGCGCAATGGCAGCTTCAGGCATTGCACAGGAGATGCATCTGCCCTGCCCGGAATACAGGTATTGAAAACAGGATAAATAATATGTGCAGGAGATTTGTAGCGATATGGTTCTATCATTTATTGGCAGATTGGGTAGTGCGCCGGAACCCGGAACTCAAAGACACACCCTTTGTGCTGGCAGCGCCCGAACGCGGCAGAATGGTAATAAAAGCGACTAATACCGCTGCACAGGCAAAGGGCATATATACAGGCATGGTAGTAGCCGACTGCAGGGCTATACTGCCGTCATTACAGGTATTGGAAGATATACCGGGTAAGGCCGAACATCTGCTAAATGCCCTTGCCGGGTGGTGCATACGTTATACCCCGGTAGCCGGTATTGACCTACCCGATGGTTTGATACTGGATGTCAGCGGCTGTACACATTTGTGGGGTGGAGAACAGCGATACATGGAGGATATTACTAAACGTCTCAATGCTTTTGGGTATAACATAAAAATTGCGTTGGCCGATACCATCGGCGCAGCATGGGCTGTGGCACGGTACGGGCGCTCCGGCTCCATCATTGAGCCAGGCCGGCAGGCAGAAGCCTTAATGCCATTACACCCTGCTGCATTGCGGCTTGAGCCGGGTATAGTTCAGCGCCTGGAGAAACTGGGCCTGTACAAAATTGAAACCTTTATCAAACTACCTGCATCTGCCCTTCGCCGGCGCTTCGGACAATCATTGCTTACCAGGCTGGGCCAGGCGCTGGGGCAGGAAATAGAGGTAGTTGCACCCGTACAACCACCTGTGCCCTACCAGGAACGATTGCCCTGCCTGGAACCTATACGCACCCCGGCAGGTATAGAAATAGCATTGCAGAAACTACTGGAAACTCTTTGCCAACGCTTGCAAAAAGAAGGAAAAGGATTGCGGAAATGTGTATTG
>DATCSV010000447.1:0-2723 GCA_036568285.1 Flavipsychrobacter sp.
AAAACACTTGCGCCAATGAGGCAAGTTCCAAACTCGCATTATTTATTACCACCAGTCACAGACTGGCGGTAGCTGGTCAATTTCCGGCTACTTTTTGGCGGGAAAGTATAGAAGGTAGTCTTGCTATAGCTGTCTCAACATTTCCCCGGAACACTATTTTATTATCTTGTAAGATTAAAACAGTTGGATAGACAACAATCCCAAAAATTGAATCCATATTTTTTGAAGCCTTTAGATTTGGAAATGTATATCCTTTAGCAGATAAGATTTCAAAAGCAACCTTAGGGCTATCCCTTTCCAGTGCAATATTCACCGCTTGGATAATAACATCCGGATTTTCGGATAATTCATCGTATTGCTTTTGAAGCATTGGAAATTTTCGAAAGCATACTCCACAGGATGTGTTCCAGAAGTCTAGTATCACCGTCTTATTGGCATAGTCCCTATTTCTGAACGTATCATTGCCTTTAGAATACACATACCATCCAAGGGGTATTTGTGTGGACTCTTCGCCCGAAAAGCTACTATGCGAAGCGTAATTATGCCAATAAGGGGAGAGTTTGGATATATAGAACCATGCCAGGCAAACGGTTATAATAAATGGTGCGGTTTTTAAGAGGGAGGGCTGAATGCGTAGCGCCAGATAGCCAGATAATACACCCAATATATGAAAAATCAGATTCGGTATAGAGATTTTAGTGTCATTAAACCCATCCATTAATAAGCCTGTCAGATATATGGTAACTATGCCGCAGACAAAGCCTAATAGAACTGATAAATGATTCTTGTGTCTTTTACCTAGTAATATAGTTGCGATTGCAAAAATTGTTAGTGTTATCCATGTGTCGTGCATTAAAGTATTAAATCTGATTGGTGTTGTCAGGATTTCAATGATGACAGAAATAGCATATGCTTTTAGGTGAAGAGTTATCTTGTATTTGTTAAACATAAATTATATCCTCAGTTTTTTTTTAACCTTAAAAACTAAAATTATGAACAAATACACACGTTTGCTTATTCGCCGTATTATTACCTTCGACTACCCACTGGCACCAGTCTTCCGCTGGCGCGGATGTTCGGCAGGGCATCCGTGTCTAATGAGTCACCCGGTCTCTGACCGGTATTTGAAAAACTCAAGCACATCTATCGCACTTCTGTAAACAGCATTGAAAGAGAATAGTGTTAATTTACCGGTAAACTAACTTGTATGAAGCCTGTTGTCTTATTCTTTATATGTTTTCTCAGTTCTTGGGTTTGTACTGCCCAGACCCAGCTCGAAATGAATGTTGAGGCATACAATGCATACATGCGTGCAGATAGCCAGTTAAATACAGTTTACAATAAAATACTGGCGGAATACCGGGAGAATAAATCCTTTATTACTCATCTGAAAAAGGCACAGCGCGCCTGGATAAACTTTCGTGATGCTGAAGTGAATGCGAAATACCCACCTGAGGAAAGGCCATATTATGGCAGTGTCTTCCCTGTTTGCCATAGTATCTATTTACAACAGTTGACTGAAATTAGAATTAACGACCTTAATGTGTGGCTTACAGGTATCGAAGAGGGTGATGCCTGTCTCGGGTCTGTTAAAATGAAGGAATAGTAATACGTATGTTAATTAATGCTTTAATCGAAGTAATGTGTACATGAGGAAAATTGAGCGTTTATATTACGGCTATTATCTGTGGGCAATCAAGACAAAGTGGGACACCGTTCCTGAATATACAGCATTGTTGAGTCTGGCAGGAGTGGTCTTCTTGAATTTATTAACCGTATTTTTTTGGGTTTATGTACAGTGGGGCATATCGGTTATTGGTTTTATATCACCTCCTATGCGTATAGTATTTGTGCTTGGTTATTTGGCAGCGTTTGTTCTGATTTTTTTTGGTGACAAGAGGTATAAGAGAGTGATTAGTGAAATGAACAGCAAAGCAGAATGGGAAACCAGGAGGGCGAAAAAGGTGTCGTTAGTGTATGCTATATGTTCTATAGTTTTATTATTAGCGGCGCTTATTATCGGATCGCTTATCTCAAATTGATTCATTGTTCGATACGTTCCTCACTGGTGCGGATGTTCCGCAGGGCATCCGTGTCTACTGAGTCACTGTTCTTAGACCGGTATTCAATGTTGAAGGTGTTAATTGTATTTCACCGGTATCTCGAGGAGGATTACTTTCTCTGCTCTATTTGCCTTACAAATTCAGATGGTGTGATGCCTAAAACTTCGGAGAGTTTGAAAATGGTGGGTAACGATGGAGTTCTCAGCGCGCGCTCCAGGGCAGAGATATGCGTACGCTCCATTTCACATTCGTTGGCAAGTTCCTGCTGAGACATTCCTTTGGCTAATCTTAATTCTCTTATTACTTCGCCTGTTCTTATTTCCAGCGATCTCGCCATTTGATAAAACTGGCAAGATTTGCTAAAAATAAATGAATACATTTGTATTCATTTTGAAATTTTGTGCTAGTTTTGCCTGAAATAGTTATTCCATGAATACAATCACCGATCATTTCCCTGGCTTTGCCCATAGTGCGGCGGAGCTGTCTGCCTATATCTTTAGTATAGACACTTTCATCATCAGCCTGAAGAATGAAGAGATTGTGCGTTTTGTAACCTACCATCCTGATGACTTCAAACAGTGGCTGGACCATCACGGCATCCGTAATGTAAATGAATCCCTCGGTAAGATGGTGTACGACTACTATTTTCCCAACGGGAAG
>DATCSV010000448.1:0-2354 GCA_036568285.1 Flavipsychrobacter sp.
ATACCACACAGCCCTATGGCTACATTTTTGCCGGTATAGAGCAGCCCGCTATACACTACCGTGGCGCGCTCCTGCTATTGGTAGACGATGCATTTACCACTACCTGTAGCACGGAGATCAGCACACTGATAAAAGACCTGAGCGGCGATGGCTGGGAGGTAATACGCAAAGATTTTCCGCGTACGGCCACTGTAGCAACAGTAAAAAGCTACATCGTATCCACATCACAATCTAACAGCAAACTGGCAGCAGTGTATATATTGGGCCATATAGCAGTACCCTACAGCGGCGATCTGAACCCCGATGCACACCCGGACCATAAAGGCGCATGGCCCGCCGATGTGTACTACGGCGACCTGAATGGTACATGGACAGATGCGAGTGTCAACAACATCACTTCAGCCAATCAGTTGAACCGCAATACGCCCGGCGATGGCAAGTTTGACAACAGTTACATACCCAGCGATATTGAATTGCAGGTAGGCCGCGTGGACTTTTATGATATGCCTGCCTTTGGCAAAACGGAAGAGCAGATGGTGAAAAGCTACCTGAATAAAGCACACCAGTATAAAACAGGAGCGCTGGCAGTAACAAAACGTGCTTTGGTAGACGATAATTTTAAAAACATGCCGGAAGGTTTTGCCGGTAATGGCTGGCGCAACTTCGCTCCGCTGGTAGGGTATGACAATGTTGATGAAAAAGACTTTATTTCTACGCTCAATACGCAGTTCCATCAGTGGGCTTATGGTTGCGGTGCGGGCTCTTATACCAGTTGCGGTGGTATCGGCAATACAACCAATATTGCTGCCAATGATATGAAGGCCATTTTCACCCCGGTGTTCGGCAGTTACTTTGGCGACTGGAATTACAAGAACAACTTTCTGCGAGCACCGCTCTGCGCCGATGAGCCCTCGCTGGCCAGTTTTTGGGCAGGCAGGCCCAATTGGTTCCTGCACCATATGGCGCTGGGCGAGCCGATAGGTTATGCTACCCGTCTCTCACAAAATAACAACGGCACCTTCTACGCCACACCTATACCATCGTTGGCCAGGACAGTTTCGACAGCCCTGATGGGCGATCCCAGCCTGCGTACAGAATATGTAAAGCCTGTGCCATCTATCACGCTGGGTGGCGACAGTACAAAAGGAGCTGTCGTATCATGGACGGCAAGCCCCGAAGCGGGAGTAGCAGGCTATTATGTATACCGCGCCACATCTGAATTCGGCGAGTACAAATTACGCTCAGGCATGGTTACCGGCACCAGCTATACCGACTCATTCGGCGCGCCGGGCACCTATTGGTACATGGTGCGGGCTACCAAGCTGCAAACCACGCCTTCAGGCACATACTACAATATGAGCCTCGGCACGTCTGCTTCGGGCACGTTCCAATACCCCTACTTTGATGTGGGCGTACCGGCTGTTACATCTGTTGCAGAGGTACAGCTCTACCCTAACCCGGCCAAAGAATCGGTACAACTGGAAATCACAGCTGCACAGAGCGTGCCCGCCAACATAGTGATTACCGACCTGCAAGGCAAAGTAATGATAGCAACAACTATGCAACTGGCCATTGGCAGAAATGTGCAGCAGGTAAATATCAGTACCCTGCCCGCCGGTATGTATATGGTAAATGTACAGGCAGGTAACAGCCGCAAGGTCTTAAAGCTTGCACATACTTATTAATGGAACAGGCATTAACAGGTAATTTGATTTTTTATTACATTTGAGAACTGTTCAAAACATCAGCTAAACGCATTAGAATAAATATGAAAAAATTAGTGTTGTTATTCGGCCTAGGTATAGTTATCAGCAGCGTATTTCCTTCGTGCAAAAGATCGTACAACTGTGAATGCACGAGCATCAAAGGAGAAAAAACCAGCCGTAATATCCTGGCTACCAACCGGCCACAAGCTGAGAAAAACTGTGACGAATATGGCCTGGTGGGCCACTGCGAGATAAAATAATTCATTCAACTACAAACCCCGCGAAAAGCGGGGTTTGTAGTTCCTGTACTAACTCTCCAATTTCACGCCTATGAAACTGGCCCTCTTGTTCGCCTGCATTTTAGCCTATACCATATGCCCGGCCCAGGATACTATTTCTGTTTACTTTGACAACGGCTCCCCCGCACTTAATAGTGCAGCAAGGCAAATACTCGACTCGCTGGCTTATCACAATATACTGGAACCGGGAAGACGGTATTCAATTGTCGGCTATACAGACATAGTTGGCAGAGAGGACGCAAATATCTCTTTGTCTGCACGCAGGGCCAGGGCGGTACGGGCGTATATCGAAGGGTTTGGGGTTAATATTGATTCTGCCTATGGAGCTGGCGAAATTGCAAAACCTGAG
>DATCSV010000449.1:0-5091 GCA_036568285.1 Flavipsychrobacter sp.
ATGATACCTGAAGAACAGTATGAGGTTACCTATTCTTCCGGAAGGGGAGGTACAGCTACAGCAACCTATGTTGACAAAATTGCCTTGGTCAATCTAAACCAGGAAGGCCAAGAAGAAAACGCAACTGTATTGAGAATACGCGAAGTGTCAGGCGCCAGGACCATCGGCAAGGCATC
The DNA here is from genome assembly GCA_036568285.1 of Flavipsychrobacter sp. Lineage (GTDB taxonomy): Bacteria > Bacteroidota > Bacteroidia > Chitinophagales > Chitinophagaceae > UBA5543. Next base: position 177 of record DATCSV010000449.1, read on the forward strand.
AGGCGGCTATTATGAATACAGGTATGCAAATACCGGCAAGTCATCTTATATCATCATGAACGACCTCGATGAGAACTTTGACAAGGCCCCGGAAGCTAAACTTCATGCCATTACAAGCATTTCTGATGCCAACACAATATTATATCAAGTAAAAGACGGCAGCGTACAAAAGAGTTATATGTTTGGCAGGCCTGGCAGTAAAAAGGCCACGCGGTTTTCAATGGTTGGTGATGCGACATTTAACGAAGCAACCGACACCTATGCCACAATAGTAGTGAGTGGCGAAAACAAACAGGCCCGCATAGCATGGGTTAAGCTGGATTAGAGTACCCATTGCAGTAGCTTATATAGCATTAAGCGTTTGTGATAGGCAATAATAACCCCTTAAAGGTCATTATTGCCTATTTTTGTACCTACATTATTCATGAGCTTGAAAAAAGGGTTGTATATATTGCTTGTCTCAACGTTGACGCATGCGGGTGTTGCGCAGGCGCAAAACGCTATACAGCCACTCCCCTTTCAGGCAAAACAAACTAACAGCAAGATGAAAGTAGATATTTGGTCGGATGTGATGTGCCCATTTTGTTACATAGGCAAGCGGCATTTTGAACAGGCATTGCAGCAGTTGACATATGGCGACAGTATAGAAGTGGTATGGCATAGTTTCCAACTGGACCCCGATACAAAAACTCAGCCCGATAAAGACGTATATTCTTACCTGGCAGAGCGCAAGGGGCAAACACTTGAGTGGAGCAAACAGGCACATAAGCACGTTAGCGATATGGCCGCACGCGCAGGGCTGCAATACAACTTTGACAAGGCTGTTGTAGCCAACTCCTTCGATGCGCACCGCGTGGTACAATTGGCCAAGACATACGGTAAAGGCGACGCAATGGAAGAACAGCTTTTCAAAGGGTATTTTACCGAAGGCAAAAACATTGCCGACCATGATGTATTGGCAGACATGGCCGCCGGTATCGGCATTGAAAAACAAGCGGTATCAGATGTATTGAACAGTGATGCCTATAGTGCCGAAGTAAAGGCAGATATTGAAACTGCGGCACGTATCGGTATTAATGGCGTGCCCTTCTTTGTAATTAACAACAGGTATGGAGTGAGCGGAGCACAGCCGGCTGCCACCTTTGTGGAAGCCTTAAACAAGGCATGGGAAGAATACGCCAAAGAAAAAAGCGGCATCACCATGGTAGATGGAGAGGCCGCCAGTTGCGAGACTGGCGGTGAGTGTAAATAACACCCCCGCCCTGCCGCTGTCATTACCCCTATTTAGCTATATATCCGTTAATTGCGCTGTATCGTGTACCTGTTTTCTTCCACAGCACTAGTGTTATATATACATTATCTGCATTGTACTTGCTGTCTAATGTAAATGTATGCGCCCAGCTTTTTTCATTGTCAGTAAGGTCTGACGATGCAAAAGGCTTACCAAAGGCACCTGCTGCCGATGCTCTCAAAACATGATTGTGCGTAGCGGGGTTGATGGCAGATGATGTTTGCTGCGCCTTTATGCCGTCTTCGGTAAGGTAGCAGGCCAGGGCGTACTCCCCTTCGGGCATAATATCAATAAACTTCACCCCGTATGTTACCACCAGTTTTCCGTCTTCCTTCGACAGTTTTGCCGCCAGGGCGGGCTGTACCTGCTGCAGCGTTATATCCAGCATACGGCGCATGTTCTGCTCAGATGCGCCGCTGATGGAGCCACCGTTGAGGATAACCGCATTGCTGTCGGCCACCCATATCTGTGGCGTATAAAAATTTCCGTACCTGTTGGCACCTATGGCATTCGACTCATCGGTAATCATAGGGTCGCCATACTTTATATGCACCGCCAGCGGCGTGATCTTACCCACATAATCGGCGGCTACGCGGGCGAATGTGGGCTTGCCCCAGCTACCGCAGCCCGGGCAACCTGTACTGGTAAACTCCAGCATTACCGGCATGGTGGCTTTGGTAAAAGTGAGTTCAGACTTTGGCGTCTCTACCTGATTATCGGGATTTTCGACGGCAAGAGCTGCGGTATCCACGGTCTTGTTGCAAGAGACGATTAAAAGCGATGCTGCCGCCAGCCATAAAGATGATTTCCTGTACATATTCATTTTTCTATTGGTTTACCTGTTGATGTTTAACGTATTGTAAGACGGTGAAAATACGCAGTCCTTACAGCAACCAACCAGGCATCTGCACAAAATGACATTTGCGTGTTCATTCATTTTATGATTTCTTTTCAAACCTGTTATTTCTATATATGTTTTATAAACAGAAACGAAGACATACATACTAAACAAAACAGCTAATACAATGGCTCTCATAAAGAAAATACTGGAATTCAACATTGACACTACAGAAAGTGTGGCGATTACTAAACGAAACTGGGGTAAAATACGCGGACTCATAGAAAGCCAGATGAGCAGCATCAGTGCAGCAGTATGGGACGGCATGTCAAAACACGATATCGCAAAAGCAATTGCAAAGATCATATATGCACTGGTACTCACAACACATGATGCTGAACTGGAAGAACTGGTGACAGAGTACCTGCAAAGTGAACACCGGCAATAAGCTATGTGAAGGTCAGACAATGTTAATACATGATGATTTTTCACTCTTGCCTTCGTAGCAAAACGCTATATTCGCTTAAACTAATCATTGCAACATGAAACTCCTGACTCTGTTTTCATTCGGTCTAATTACTGTAGCTTCCTTTAGTGCTTGCAACAAGACGTATACCTGCACTTGCCAATCGGCGTGGACACAAGAGTGGTACGATGAACCCATTAATACCAACAGCCGCCGGAAAGCCAACCAGGAATGCCTGAAGAAAATTTCCCCGGAAGTGGATGGCCCGGTGCAATGCCATTTGCGGCCGTAAAGCATGCAATTTCTGCAAAAATCCGTGCAAAATGAGCAATTGATTCCCGTCCTGTATGTATTACTTTGCAGCGCAAAATACTAACTGCAATGACAGACATTAAATATCTATGGAACTTACGCACCCCCACCCCGGACAATCCACTTCGCGTACTAATAAGCGCCTGCCTTACGGGTGTACTCTGCGGTTATGACGGAACAGCCAACGGCGAATATCCGTCCGCACTTAAACTGCTGGGCTACGACACCATCAGCATTCATAAATTCTGCCCCGAGGACTTTTCGTTTGGCACACCGAGGGAGATGTGTGATATACATGGCGGCACAGGTATGGACGTGCTGGACGGCAAGGCACGGGTGTTGACAGAAAACGGCACCGACTGGACCGAGGGCATGATACGCGCCTCTGAACGTATGCTGGAGATAGCCCGGGAGCATGATATAGAACTGGCGGTATTGATGGACATAAGCGCCGCATGTGGCAGCCAGGTGATATACGATGGCAACCGCTTTGCAGAGGAGAAAAAGTACCAGATAGGCGCAGGGGTATGCGCAGCGCAACTGATGCGCAACGGTTTTAAAGTCATCAGCCAGCGGGACTATGCCAGCCTGGAAATACTGTATTCAAAAATTGACCCCAGGCACAATATCAATCCCGAGGCTATAGACCACCACCAGATAGCCTGGTATAAGGAGTACTTTGGAGTGTAGTTTCTGTAACGGCAAAGACATTTTAACCATTTACGTATTAACCATTCCAGCTTTTACCTAAATTCGCAGCTATGTCTATAGTTGTCAGCAACCTGTTGAAGATATACGGTACGCAAACCGCGGTTAATAATATATCCTTCAGCCTGAAGAAGGGCGAGGTAGTGGGTTTCCTGGGGCCGAACGGTGCAGGAAAATCTACTACGATGAAGATGATAACCACCTACCTGCCCCCTACCGGCGGTACAGCCAGTGTTTGCGGCTTCGACGTAGCGCAACAACCTATGGAAGTACGTAAAAGGCTGGGATACCTGCCGGAGGCCAATCCCCTGTATTTTGACATGTACGTGCGCGAATACCTGGAAATGAGCGCAGGCATACACGGCATCAGCAAACCAAAACAGCGGATAGAAGATATGATAGCCATGACCGGCCTCAGCAAGGAAGCCCATAAAAAAATAGGCATGCTGAGTAAGGGCTATAAACAGCGTACCGGGCTGGCCCAGGCTATGCTGCACGACCCTGAAGTACTGATACTGGACGAACCCACATCGGGCCTGGACCCCATACAGATAGTAGAGATACGCGACCTGATAACCCGTATAGGTAAGGAAAAGACGGTCTTGCTCTCCACCCATATTATGCAGGAAGTGGAGGCTATGTGCAGCCGTGTGATCATCATCAGCAGTGGTAATATTGTAATAGACGACAGCCTGGACAACCTGCAAAAGGGAAACAGGAGCCTGGAAGATGTTTTCCGCGAAGTGGCGGGCGGCAATGCCGTGCCGGCATAAAAAAGCCCGCCCTATCGGGCAGGCCTGTTCAAAAAATATCCTGTGGCTTAGAATCTCTCCAGTCCGCTGAAGAAGAAGTCGCCTTCAATCTTAGCATTCTCATCGCTGTCAGATCCGTGTACAGCGTTCTCGCCTATTGACTTCGCATACATTTTGCGGATAGTACCTTCTGCAGCATCAGCGGGGTTGGTAGCACCTATCAGTTTACGGAAATCTTCTACCGCGTTATCCTTCTCCAGTATCGCTGCAACTATTGGGCCGCTGCTCATAAATTCAGTCAATTCACCATAGAAAGGGCGAGCGCTGTGTACTGCGTAAAACTGTCCCGCCTGCTCCATGCTCAACTTAGTGTACTTCATAGCAACTATTTTAAAGCCTGCGTTATTAATCATTTGCAGGATGTTGCCGATATTGCCTGCGCCCACTGCATCGGGCTTAATCATTGTAAATGTACGGTTTGACATTGCTCTTTCGTGTTTTAATTTTTACTAAGACGGCGCAAAAGTAGGGTTTATTTGTGATTTGGA
>DATCSV010000450.1:0-16540 GCA_036568285.1 Flavipsychrobacter sp.
TCCAAGATCCCAGACGAATCCTTTGTCGTCAGTATAACTTCTGGATAAACCACCTGCAAGTGATTCCTTTTCCAAAACAATGAAGTTGTCAATGCCTAGTTCCTTCAGGCGGTAAGCAGCACCCATACCTGTAGGCCCGGCACCTATTATTACATACTTATAATGAGCAGTCATTTAATTAGTTTTCTGAATTTAGCTTTCGCAATCTCTGGTTAATAGTAGCGCTGAAATTAAACAATTCTTTTGCACTGCGCATACATACTTTAAGGAGCTTCAGCTTGATTATCGATACCTGCCCGGTTTCTCTTTCTTTGTGTGTTACCGGTATATTCTTCGTGTCATTACCATCCCGGCATGCCAAGACCGACAGGAAGATATTGGGAGCGAATGGTTGATCTGGCAGAACCTTGAGTAGTTTACTGAGGTAATCAGTCTTAATTAGTCTATAAGGTATGTTGCTGTCCGGGATGTAGCATCTGAACAAAATGAAATTAAAGGCACGTACTATTCTGGTAATAATTAGACGGTTGAAGTCATCATACCTTTTTCGCCGGTACCCCAGGATGAAGCGTGAGCCGTGACGTTCTTCCCACAAAGACGGAAAGTCTTCGGGCAAAAACTGGTTGTCGCTATCTACCTGGAAGACCCATTCTGTATTATATTCCAGTATTTTGTTATACCCGTTTAATACAGCGTTTCCATGTCCACCATTTTTTTGATGTACTACACGCAGATTCCCAAATTGATTTGCCAGCGCATCTGTAATTTGCGGGGTCTTATCTTTCGAACCATCATCCATCACCAGAATTATATATTTGTCACCTATATAATTTTGCATAAAGGAATCCCAGGATGTAATTACCTCGGTAATACATTCTTCTTCATTATAAACAGGAATAACTACTCCAAGTAATTTCCTGTCGGCACTTTTGTCGGACATTATCTATGAATGATTTTTCGTATTGCTTTCGCCTTATACGTTACAAATATATCAAAATAGCAACATAATCATTGATGAAAAATGGATGTAGAGAATTATATCTTTTCAGGCACCTTTTTATCAGCCGCTTTTTTTTTATACGATGAATAACTGGTGTTGATTTTTGTACATTTGACGTCGAAAAACGTTACACTGCACGATATAATATGGCAAAAAAAAACAGGCAAAAAGGACGGAAGGATGCCTTCCCGGTTGAACAGGTTCAGGTGATAAATACATCTTCTGAAAATGCACGGAGCTCCCAGGTATCAAGCCTGGCTATTGAGCCTGGGTGGTCTAAACTAATGTTGCTAAGCTTGCTGGTCGTTTTCGTGCTTATGACACTTATGAGCTTCAGCTTTGGTTTGTCGGGTGACGAGGTGGACATGAATGAATATGGGAAGGCTATTTTTAGATATTTTACGACTTTCGGTGCCGACGACACCGTATTTCATTTGCCGAGAAGCATAGACCGTGATGGGGTACTGATGTATTACGGTGGCTTTTTCGACCTGGTGTGCGCTGTAGTAAACACCTTTTCGCCTTTTGATGAATATACTACCCGACACATATTGAATGCATGGGCTGGCTTTATAGCAATTTATTTCAGTGCACGTATTACTGCATTGGTGGCAGATAAGAGGATGGCCACCTTATGTGTGTGGCTGATGTTTTTATCTCCTTTCTTCCTGGGACATGCCATGAACAATCCGAAGGATATACCGTTGGCTGCGGCTTATATCGCTGCCATTTATTACATTATCCGTTTCTTTGGCAAGTACCCTGCTGTGAAATGGTACGACTATCTTTGGGTCATACTCGCAATAGGCATTACCATCAATGTGCGTGTAGCCGGTATACTATTGATTCCCTACCTCTTTGTTTATGCAGGCTTTATGTATTTGTCTAAAGCATCTGCAAAAGGCAGCGACATAAAACTCAGCTATTTTGTCAGGCCGGTTATTATCATATCCATATTAGGCTACCTGGCGGGCAGTTTATTCTGGCCGTACGGGCAGCAGAACCCCATCAGCAATCCGCTGACTGCCTTGAGTGAAATGAGTAATTTCAAAATCAACCTGGCACAAATATGGGAGGGTGAAAAGGTGATGTCGGGTGAGTTGCCATCATCCTACCTTATCAAAAGCTTTTTTATAACCAATACATATGCCTTGTTGGCGGGGCTTATCCTGTTCTTTATATTTATAAGGAAGGCCGCTAAAAGCAATAAATCGCACATCATCTACTTTGTTGCATTTACAGCATTGTTCCCCCTTTTCTATATTATCTACAAAAAGTCCAATGTATATCACGCATGGAGGCATGTGTTGTTCATATTCCCTTCAGTAGTTGTAATGGCGTCACTTGGGTGGGCCTTTGTTAACGAATATATTTCTGCGACATGGAAAAAGGCCTCCGCGGGCATTGCCATAGCAGCAGTTCTACTTATTGAGCCAGTAATATTTATCATCCCTACATATCCCAATACCGTCACCTATCACAATGCATTCGCTGGTGGGGTAGAGGGTGCGTATGGCAATTACGAGGTGGACTATTATTATAACAGCGTTAAACAGTGCGTTGATTATTTTATAGAACATGAAATGCCTGAACCCGGTGATACCGTATTGGTACTAAGTAACGCAATGCACCTGATAGCCCCGGATCTTCGGGAATATAAAAATGTACATATTGATTATGTGCGTTATAGCGATAAAGACCAGAAGGCATGGGATTACGCCATATTCCATATTGCACTGATACCATTGGATGTTATACAGTCAGAAAACTGGGTGCCTTCAAATGCCATATATATAGCCGAAGTAAAGGGAAAGCCCTTGTGTGTTCTGCTGAAGCGTACTTCGAAGGATGATGCGCTTGGCTTTGAGGCGCTTCGAAACGGTAACCGCGATCAGGCCCTGGAGTATTTTATGAAGTATTTGGCAAAAGACAGCACCAATGTGAATGTATTGGCTACGACAGCCCGCGTGCTGATGGAGATGAATAAAATGGATAGTGCGTATATGTACGCAAGTCGTGCTTACAACCTGGATAAAACGGGAGTGGAAACAAAGCGTGTGTATGGAATGGCGTTGGCATACAACGGCGAGTCTGAACGTGCACGGTCCATATTTAAAGAAATAGTAGCTGAGCGCCCTGATTTTGTAATGGGTTACTACTACATGGGTATGGTTGAAAAAAGCATGGGATTATACAGGGAAGCATTAATGAACTTTGACCGGGTGGCAAAGGCGTATCTGCAACAGGATCCTTCCATATCAGCTGAATGCTACATGCATATGGGCGATATATTCAAAGCGCAGGATGATGTGGAGCAAGCTAATAATATGTATCAGAAGGCTGCATCTTTGCAATAGCCGGTTATTTATTCAACACAATAAATATGGCAATAAAAGCATATACTGCTACCAGCGCAACGGTAATCCACCTGTTCTTTATCTGTGCTTGTTTTAAGGGTAACTTAAAGGACATATGAAAATTGTTTCTCTTGTTGTTCGTCTGCATATCCACACTATTTGCAGCCATTCTGTTATAATAACGTTAAACGGCAAATGTTTATTATTCGATATCTCAGAAAAAATAGAAACAAATATTAAGCCAAACTTCGCCGGACCAGGGTTTGCAGTATAAGGATTAAGGATAATTAATTATTTAGACGCCTGCTTCTCAAACATCCATTCTTCAATAGCATCTTGGTTAAGGTCAATATAATTTGTCTTCGCCTCAACCCAACTATCGTTTATCCAATATATTGCCGGCAAGTTGAGGCCGGATAAAGAAATGAAGTCTTTGCCAAACAGCATTGTGTGCGGAATATTTTGCGCTTTTGTTTTTTCCCAAAAGGGAGCCAGCATTACTGAGTCTCCGTTCAGCACCAGCAACATGGATATATCAGGATTTTCCTGCACCATAAGCTGCATTTTATAGGCCGCTATTTTACAGTGTGGGCAGGTAAGACTCATAAAAGCGATAATGTGTTTGCCCTTTCGGACATCTACTACAGGTGCTTGCCGCTCTTTATTTTCGTATATGGCAGACAGGTCCAACTGGTATTTGTCCTCGTTCAGGAAGGACGGCTTCGTAAAGGCTATTGGATACAGGAATAACGGTAATGCAGTAACAATTACCAAAACCGCCGGACCGGTATACTTAGCCCACCGGGTATTAATACCCCTGTGTAGTTTTAACAGTGCAAGCAGTACCGCAATGATGATCGCGTTCTTGAGCAGAGAGGACGAAGGGCTCATCCAAATAACATCGCCAAAACAGCCGCAGTTGACATCGTTACCCACCGTGACCCAGAGGTAAATAAGATAAATGCTGAATATGGCCAGTATAGTCAGCGATAATTTTAGTACCCACTTGCGTGTGCCATAAATATTGAATACGAGTAAAGCGCCTAACGCAGCCTCTATGCCCACCAGCAGCCGAGATGATACAGCGGCCATCCACCAGGGCATATGTACAAATTCAACCAACGTATATTCGAAAGTCTGGATGGGTAATAACTTGGTATACGCAGAATACAGGAAAAGCGCACCTGCAAGTACAGATACCAGCGACAGCAGAATAATTTTGAATATACGCATGGGCGCAAAGATAATGTGGAAAACGAAAAGGGGCATCTAAAGATGCCCCTTCAAGAATAATTTACAAATGATTATTTTATTTTGCAGCTAACTTGTACGCCGCCAACATTTGTGTCTTTTTCACAAGCTGCTTTAGCATCTTTCTTGGTCATTTTAGTAGTCTTACCGGAAACGGTAGTTGTAGTACCGTTCATAGTAGTTGAACACTCACAAGTCCACTCTTTTTTGCAAGAAGTGAAAGCAACTGCAAACAGTGCGATAGCTGCGATTGGGGCAAATTTTTTCATAAGTATTATTTTTTTTTAGTTTGTGACAAATATAATAGCAATTTTTTAAATCCAAAAGCTTTACACATTTTTTTTTTTGTTCTGTAGACGCTTGGTGTGGCCTTTGAATTACATCACAAAAGTACTCTGTGATGTTGTAATATGGGATACCCATACACAGGTAATTTATACTACGTGTTGGCACGGATAGGGCAGGGCAGTTCCTGTTTAATACACATAATGTAGTTTTCCGCTTCACGTATATGTAACAGCGCGTCGGACCTGCCAGTACAAAGGCCTTTTCAGTCGCCCTTACGTTGCTCTAATTCCGTGCGGTATCATACGCTAAAGCTATTATGGGTCATTCGGTGACTTTTCGGGTTTGTATTGCCACCATTTAACAATTGAACTCTGTGAAAATGCGTACCTTGCAGAGGCTGAAGGCCAACGATATATGCAATTAGCTGGAAAAAAAATAATAGTGGCGGTAACCGGCAGTATTGCCGCTTACAAAACACCCGAACTGGTGCGGCAATTGATAAAGGCTGGTGCCGAGGTACGCGTGTTGATGACAGAGGCTGCGGGTTCTTTTGTCAGCCCCCTTACGCTAGAAACAGTATCCAGGCACCCCGTCTACAGTAGTGTCAGCGACGGTTCTCAGTGGAACAATCATGTTGAGATGGGTAGATGGGCCGATGTGATGCTGATAGCACCCTGTAGCGCGAATACGCTGGCAAAGCTGGCTAATGGCCTATGCGACAACCTGGTTTGTGCTGTATACCTTTCCGCTGTTTGCCCGGTATTGTTAGCCCCCGCTATGGACGAAGATATGTGGCATCATCCGGCGACAAAAAAGAACATTACTCAGCTTACATCCTACGGAAATATATTTATTCCGGTAGGATATGGTGAACTGGCGAGTGGTTTGGTAGGAGAAGGTAGGATGGCAGAACCCGCTGATATTGTTGATTTTATATCGAACTATTTAAATAATGATATTAGGCAATTGTTGTCCGGGAAGAAGGCCCTGGTAACAGCTGGCCCTACTTATGAACGTATTGATCCTGTTCGTTTTATCGGTAATTTCAGTAGCGGTAAAATGGGGGTCGCCATTGCCGAGGAACTGGCTGCATCAGGTGCAAAAGTTACTTTAGTGATAGGTCCCTCCACCCTCGATGTGAAGCATCCTGCTATCAGTGTAATAAGGGTGGAAAGTGCTGCGCAAATGTATGAAGCCTGTACGGAGATATTCCCTACTGTGGATATAGCTGTTATGTCTGCCGCCGTAGCCGACTATAAACCGGCAAATGTATCAGGCACGAAAATAAAAAAGCAGGATAGTACGTTAGAGATACAACTGGAAAAAACCAAAGATATATTAGCCGAAATGGGCCGGCAGAAAAAGCCGGGTCAGTACCTGGTAGGTTTTGCCCTGGAAACAGACAATGAGGAAGCCAATGCACGGAAGAAGTTGGAAAGCAAAAATGCTGATATGATAGTTCTTAATTCTTTACAAGACGAAGGAGCGGGGTTTGGTTATGATACCAATAAAGTGACGCTAATTAGCAGGTCGGGCGCCAAAAAAGAACTGCAACTGATGAATAAGGCCAGTGTAGCCAGAGCTATAGTGCAGTATATAACTGATAAAGATTATGCTGAAGCAATTGTGTAGATTATTATTTGTTTTGGAGATGGCGGCCCTTTTGCTATTCGCAAATGTGGGTGGCGCGCAGGAGTTGAATTGCACGGTAAAGGTAATGGCCGATGCTGTTCAGGGACAGGGGCAGGATAAAGAAGTATTCCGCAGCATGGAGAAGGCAATAACTGACTTCATGAATACCCGGAAGTGGACCGGCGACCAGTTTGCGCCGCAGGAAAAGATCAATTGTAATATCCTGGTAAATGTAACGCAGACATTGCCTGGCGTGCAGAATGGTTTTTCAGCTACAATTACTATCCAGTCGTCGAGGCCCGTATACAACAGTAGCTATACCACCCAAATGGTGAAGCATGTAGATAAGGACTTACAGTTCAGTTATAACCAGTTTCAGCCGCTGGAGTTTAACGACAACAGGGTGGTGGGTAATAACGCGTATGTGTCTAACTTGCCCGCAATACTTGCCTATTACGCCTATCTTATTATCGGTTTTGATTATGAGAGCTTTTCACCAAAAGGAGGGCAGGAGTTTTTCAAAAAAGCGCAGAATATTGTGAATAACGCGCCCGAGCAGGGCAAAACTATTAGTGGCTGGAAGGCGGTAGAAGGGAATCATAACCGCTATTGGATAGTTGACCAGATACTTAGTCCCCGGTTCCAGGCACTACGGGCTGTATGGTACTCTATGCACCGCGAGGCGCTGGATAATATGTACAAGGAACCGGCTGAAGCACAAAAGGTGATACTTAATAGCATAAACACGTTAAGCCAGCTGCAAAAGGAGAACCCGGGAGCTATACTAATCCAGTTTTTCTTTAATGCCAAAAGTGATGAATTTGCCAGTGTGATAGCCCAGCAACCGGAAGCAAACAGAGGTTTGTATATTTCCATGATCAGCCAGATAGATGTACCCAATACTCAGAAATACAACAGCCTCAGAAAATGACCCGTTTCCTCTTATTAACTTTCATCGTCTGTACGCTGTCTTCCTGCGTTGAAAAGGAGCAGCAGGCGTTGTCCAGCGATAAAATGACCGAAGTGCTGACCGATATTTACCTGGCGGAGGTGTATAGCTCTATAGTGAATGATACTACAGGCGTGTCGGCCAAAAAGAATATGGATTCGCTGGCTGTATATTATAAGTCCGTGCTGGTTCACCATGGCATTACCTTGGACCAATTCAGCAACAGCCTGCGCTGGTACAGCAGTCATCCCGAGGAGATGGACTCTGTATACGTAAATGTGTTGAACGAGCTGAGCACCATGGAAGGAGTGCAGAATGCAAGCAATACTGAATAACTGCTATTTCAGTTTCGCCGTTGCTTCCCCGATGCGCTTAATGGCCTCTTCCAGTTTGTCCATAGATGTAGCGAATGACATGCGCACACAGTTGCCGTTGCCGAATGCCGAGCCCATTACAGTGCTCACATGGGCTTTGTGCAACAGGTACATGCTGAAATCTTCATCGTTTTGTATCGTTGTTTCACCATCGCTTTTGCCGAAGAAGGAACTTATGTCCGGGAAAACGTAGAACGCTCCCTGGGGGCTATTCAGTTTAAACCCCGGGATGGTATTCAAAGCATTGTATACATAATCGCGGCGCAGACGGAAAGCTTTGGTCATTTCCTGTGTCGGTGACATATCACCCAACAATGCAGATATGGCTGCACGTTGGGTAATGGAGTTTGCCCCGGATGTAAACTGCCCCTGCAGTTTTTCACAAGCCTGAACCAGTTCTTTTGGTCCTGCCAGGTAGCCCAGCCTCCAACCGGTCATGGCAAAACCTTTAGACATGCCATTGACAATTATTACACGCCCCTTCAATTCTTCAAATTGTGCTATGCTTTCGTGTTGGCCGTTGTAATTTATGTATTCATATATCTCGTCGCTGATGATGGCGCAATCCGGGTATCGTTTGAAGACGTCAGCCAAGCCCGCAAGCTCTTCTTTGCTATATACACTACCGGTAGGGTTGCAAGGCGATGAAAAGATGAATAGCCGGGACTTATCGCTGATATGTTGTTCCAGCTGTGCAGGAGTGATCTTAAAGTCGTGCTCAATAGTGCCGGGTATATAAGTCACCAGGCCTTCTGCCAGTTGCGCTAATGCACTATAGGTTACCCAGTACGGTGTTGGTATCAGCACCTCGTCGCCGGGGTTTACGATACTCAATATGGCGTTAGCCAGCGATTGCTTGGCGCCTGTGGATACAATGATATGGTCAGCGGGGTATTCAAGATGGTTGTCCCTTTTTAGCTTTTGACTAATTGCTTCGCGTAATTCAGGATAGCCGGCGACAGGCGTATATTTAGTATAACCTTCTGTCATCGCCACAGTAGCAGATTCGCGTATATGTCCCGGAGTAATAAAGTCAGGTTCTCCCAGGCTCAGGTCTATTACATCTATACCTTTTGATCTCAGTTCACGGCCGAGCTTGGCCATTTTAATTGTCTGAGGTTCTGTTACTCTGTTCAGTCTCCGGGCTAATTGCATCGTCTATATAAAAATTGTCCGGCAGCAAATCTACTAAACATCTGCTGCCGGGGATATTTTAAGCTAATATAATTATTGGATAACCGCTACATTGGACGTATGCGAGAAGGCATTAGTAAAGAAGTTGAGGTACAACGCCAGCAATATTATCAGGCTGATCACCACACCCAGGAATATAATAGTCTTCTTGTAGCTGTTGTTAATGACCTTCATCTTATGCAACTCGCTCACGTTATTCAGGGCGTTTTCGGCGCGGGAAAAGGCAGTTTCACCCTTTACGATATAGTCGTAGGCGCCGTATTTCATACTGTCAACTGCCACTTGCAGCGTGTCCTGACCCGATAGCATGATGACCTGCGTTTCAGGATAACCCTCTTTTATCCTTTTTAATATTTCGACACCGTTTTGTGCATCGGGCTTGTGGGCGCTCAGGTGGTAGTCCAGAATTATAATCTCAGGATGGAGGTGCATATTGGCTAAAGCCTCCTCTCCATTGTCAAATATTTTAATGTCATAAAGAAAACGTTCGGCTATGTAATCTTTCAGCATTTCGTTCTGAATCGGTTCGTCATCTACCAGGAAAATGTACCGATTGTTGTTAGTTGCCATAATTCAGGAGTTCAATTTCGTAGAAAAGTAGAAAAAATATTTAAAATCCCAAAGCGGGTAATGAAATAAAGCGGTGAAAAGGTCACGCTATTGCTCAATTACCCCTCAATTCTTCAAAAGCCTTTTCACAAACCCGTTTTAGCTGTTCCACAAGGGCAGGCAGTCGCTCATAATGCGCTTGTTCACCGGCTGTCTGTTCTATCAGGAAGATATGGCTGACTTCTTCTTTTACACCCATATAAGAGAACTGGGGTTTCATAGAGTGAGCCGCAATTTTTACAGCTCCGTAGTCTCCAGTTTGCAGACCTTCTTCTATTTTAGCCAGCAGACGGGGGCCGTTTTCCAGGAACATGTTTTTGTATTTGCTCATTTTCTCCGGGTTGCCACCGGTAAACTGCTTCAGGAACTGCATATCGGTCACGCGTTCAGGCAGAGGTTTAAACTGTGGTTGTTCAGGCTGTATCGCCTGCTCCGGCAATGGTGCAGTGTCTGCGCCTGTGCTTTCTGTTAAAGAAGCCATCTTCAGCAGCAGTTCATCCGGCTGAAAGGGTTTTGATATATAGGCGTTCATGCCGGTGTCAAAATACTTTTGCACATCTTCCTGCAATACATTGGCTGTCATAGCTATGATATGGACATCTTTGGCGGGGGAGGGCAGGGTTGTGCGTATGTTGCGTGTGGCTTCTACACCGTCCATCACTGGCATCTGTATGTCCATTAGTACAATATCGTATATACCGGATGCTGCTTTTTCCACCGCCTCTTTGCCGTTCACAGCAACATCGATATATATGCCCGGCAACAACTCCTTCAAAGTGTCTTCTGCCACCATGCGGTTGAATTCATTGTCTTCAGCCAGCAACAGTTTCAATTTGGCCAGTTCCAGTTTTTTGCTGTCGTCTATAATAGGCGTTTCTTCCACCGGTACCTGGTTGGTCGCTTCCTCTAACGGAAGCAGTACCGTGAATCGTGTACCTTTGCCTAATTCACTCTTGACGCTGATCTCACCCTGCATCAGACCTACCAACTGTTTGGAAATAGTGAGACCGAGACCAGTGCCGCCAAACTTGCGTGCTATGTCGGTACCGGCTTGCGTAAAACTTTCAAATATCTTTTCTACGTAATCAGGAGATATACCGATACCTGTGTCAATGACATCGAACCGAACCCAGTATTTATTGCCATCTTTTTTTTCAGTGCTTACATTGAGGGATACATGGCCTTTTTCCGTGAACTTGATAGCATTGCCCGCCAGGTTGATGAGCACCTGGTTGATACGGGTGGGGTCGCCGGTTAGCCTTGTCGGTATTTGTTCATCAACAGACACATAGAAATCCAGTCCTTTTTCCTCCGCCTTGAACAGCAATATGTCTTTTATACTGCCGATGAGTTCTGTCAAAACAAAGTCGGTCTGCTCTATTACTATCTTTCCCGCCTCTATCTTCGACAGGTCCAGTATATCGTTAATAATGACCAGCAAGTTGTCTGCCGACTGGCGTATGGCTTTCAGGTACTTTACCTGTTCCGGCTTGGGGTCTTTGTCCATCAGCAGCCTGGTCATGCCAACAATAGCATTCATGGGTGTGCGTATTTCATGGCTCATATTTGCCATGAACTGCTGTTTTAACTGTGCAGTCCTTTCCGCCACTTCTTTTTCCTTCTGTGTCAACTGTACCTTTTGCCTGATCTGCAGGTTGCGCAGTTTGTTTAGGGTTGTCTGCTGGAAGATCTCTTCCTTCAACTGTTCGTAAGCCTTGAGATGATAAAATGCGCTGGGTATATTGCCCATCCTATCATATAATACTGATAAGGTTTCGTGCAGGCTCATCATGTCGTGCTTGCGCGTATAGTCTTCGGCCATCTCGAAGGCAAAATTGAGATAGGTAAGTGCTTGCCTGTAGTCGCCTTCATCCATTTGCATCCTGCCCAGGTAGTAGTTGCAAATGATCTGTACCTCTGCATTATCCTGCTCAATAGCTTCTCTGAGGGCATCTTCCAGGCATTTGCGTGCCTTTGTGAAATCGCTGAGGCGGTAGTGGACCTTGCCCATGCCACCCAGCGCTATCAGGTAGGCAGCAGACCCGTGTTCTGCATTGTCCAGGTTTTTCTCAAAATAGCTACGCGCTTCCTCGTATTCCTCCCTTTTGAAGTAGATGTTACCCAGCACGTTGTATATGGTGGTAACGCGATTGGTATCGTGCGCTTTCTCGAATATAGGCATGCAGCGCAGGGCGTAATCCAGTGCACTGTCAAAATCATTCAGGTCGTAAAGCAGTTGGGCTATGCTGGTGAGATTTACGGAGCCCGCTACCTCATCACCCAGATCTTCGTTAATAGCCAAAGCCTCCTCAAAATAGTTGAGCGCGCGTGCGAAGTCGCCTGTTTCGCGGTATATATTCCCAAAGTTGTTCAATACACGGGCCTCCAGCCTTTTGTCCTTTATTTGGCGGGCTATAGCATATGCTTTGTTCAGTTCGTCCAACCCTTCATCATAGTCGCCCTGCAAACCGTAACAGGAGCCCTTCAGGTTGTGGCCCCGGCCTTCTCCTTTTGCATAGCCTATTTTTTGCGCGCGCAGTATGATTTCATCGGCCATCCTGGCTGTTTCATCCACATCCGTGTTACGCATTTCCAGCCCCATCAACACCATCAGGTCCAGCCGGGAGCGTTCGTCTTTCAGGCTATCATACTCTTCCCGCAGCAGTCTGTATTTCTGAGAATCCATTATATAAGCTTGTGCTATAAAAATAAAAACCCCCTGCGGCAAAGCAAGGGGCGTATAAAAATATGTTTATTGCATTATCCGTTTACTTCCTGGCGCTTGTAATCTTCGTGGCCGGGGTCTTCGTAGCTAAGGTATACAGCACAAAAGTGGCCTATCAGCGACAACCCCCATGCAGCGGTAGTCCACGCCGGCCAGGGATATGCCCAACCTTCCACACCATTGTCATAGACGATCCACGTAATAGCGGTAACCACAAGAAACACGACAGTGTGTATGATAAATATCTGCTTTTGCTTTGCTGTTGGCTTTAACTTTTCGGGCATTTCTGTAAATATTTGACGCAAATATATAGCCTGTCAGGCATAAAACGAAATTTGCAGACCTGATATACATCATAAAGATTATGCACCTCTTGTGGATAAGAATACCTAGTTTTATATAAACAAAAATCATTAGTTATGTCTAACGGGACATCGCCCAAAACAGTAGCCGTAGTGGCTTATATCACATTCATCGGCTGGCTGATATCTTACCTGTTCCTGTATCCTAAGCAGAAGGACGAATTGGGCGCTTTTCACCTGCGGCAGTCTTTGGGACTGTACCTGTGCGGGTTGGTGTTAAGTATCCTCAATCGTGGTTTTGCGTCTGGCATGATGTGGGGAGTAGGCAATGTTGTAGGCGTCATACTGTTTGTCTTCTGGCTTATGGGGCTGATATCCGCTATCAACGGGCAGTTGAAGCCTTTGCCATTAGTAGGTGAGTATTTCCAGCGCTGGTTTCGCAACCTGTAGCAGGCAACAATTACAGCGTGCGTTGCGTTATATATCTATGCTGCAACAGGTAACCTTGATATTGATACTACTTGGCTGGCTTGTGCCCTGCAAGGCGCAGTTCTTTCCCCCAATAAAGCAGAAAACTGTGGTAGCCGGCGCAAGTGTTTTTCATGAGCTGGAGTTTGACAACTCTTACCTGCTGACGCTGGACTTTGCCCGCGAATACAAGCTACGTACCTGGTTTGCCTTAGGTGCCGAGGGGAATGTGTTCAAATTCACATCAGACAACTACAGTACTGCCGGCTTAAGTATCCGTCCTGTAACGAGGCTGTTCTTCTATTCAGGCAAAAAGCTGGATATATTCGGCGAAACGAAAGGCGGCATCATTTTTATGTTGCCACAATATCCCGACAAGATGATCAATTTTACTTTTACTGCAAATATCGGTGCAGATTGGTATTTCAAAGAGGATATAGCTATCAGGTTTTCCGGGGGGTATATGCACTTCTCCAACGGTAAGCCGCGGGCGGAATTAAAGAATCCTACCTGGGATGGGTTGGGCACATCTGTAGCATTGGTACGCACTATACCTTAGTTTTTTTGTATATTTATATTGCAAAATCATCTTCTTATGGCATATACATTCCTTGTGAGGGGCTACGCCAATAACGATATCCTGCTTTGGCTTGGTGTATTGGCTTTGATAGTATTGCTGCTTGGGGTCAGGTGGTTGATAACGAAATTGGTCCGCTTCGTTAAAACAAGGAACGAGAGGATACTGCCGACACAGTAATGGTCCTGCCGCCTCTGTTAAGCCGGCCTTATCTCAGGGTCGTTGCGCCACAGCCACAGTATGGTGCATAGTGAGATGATTTTATTATTTCATTTTGTTCAATACTATTATGCTTTCCCACCGATTTCCGGCGATTATACCGAACTAGCGTTCTTTTCAATGCTTCCGGAGCCTATTCATTCACTTCTAACCGCTTCTTAACACAATCTGCACTTTTCTTGCACAATCTGCACGCCTATGCAAATTGTGCAAACATCGGGGCTGTATGTGAAAAGCCCCGGCACCGTCCTGCCTACATATTTGCAGAAATTTCAATCTTATGAAAAAGCTAATGTTACTTATCGGAGGAATGGGGGCCATTACTGCTTATGGCCAGTTTCCGGATGTGGTGGATTCTACTTTCGGGAATAACGGGGTGGCAATATTTTCGCCCTCAGCTACTGTCAATAACAATGTAGGAAACGCTGTGATAACTACCAACGACGGTATGCTGATAGCAGGAACAACTGACGGTGCCCAGGATGATATCTTTGTGCTGAAAATGGACAAGGACGGAAACCCGGACACCAGTTTCTTTAGTACGGGCAAAGTGGTATACGACCCGCAGATAGGTGCCAACGACCAGGTATATCATATGGATGTGCAGCCCGACGGCAAAATATTGCTGTGCGGCCGGACGGAGGGGCAGACCTATACGCAGTGCCTGGTAATGAGGTTGAACCCTGACGGTACCCTTGACCAGACCTTCAATCAAAAAGGCTGGCTCACATTTGTATTTATAGGCAATAACAACACAGCCCGCATGGTTAAGTGGCATGACAGTATCATATACGTAGCATGCAGTAGTACCGTGAATAACAGTGCATACATTTACATGGCTGCGCTCGAAGATGATGGTAATTATTATAGTGATTTCGGATTAGGAGGACTTGAATACCTGGTTGTTAACAACAACGATAAGGAGTACTTCAGGGATTTTGAAATAACGGCGAATAAGGAAATACTCTTCCTGGGTACCACCTTCGACGGTGTGAAAACACACCAGTTTGTACATAAACTCGACTCTACGGGTAAAAAGATCAATTCATTTGGCACCAATGGTACATACCTGTATAGCACAGTCAATACCTCGGTAGCACTGAATGCCATGGACCTGGGCCCCGATGGCAGCATATACCTTGGTGGATTTGAAAAGATGGGTGGGGATGCAGCAGTTATCGTAAAACTTACACCCTCGGGACAGCTTGATAACACTTTTGCTAGCGGTAATGGGAAGGCATTTTTTAATGTGACAGCGAAAGCTGAAAATGAGCGTTTCGCCAATATTCGGTATGTAAATGATACAACCATTTACCTGGTGGGTACTTATGTTGATGAAAATACTAACAAGTATGCATTATCCGTAGTGTATAAAAACAATGGCTCCTTAAATACCAATTATTTTGGAAATGGCTACGAATATTTTGCGGCACCCGCGGGCTACGATTTTCCTACCCTGGACGACATCGGCCTGTTGAGTGATGGCAGTATCGTATTGGTTGGCGAGGCAGTGGACGACAATAAAGGGACTGACCAGGTAGTGTTAAGAAAGCTGAAAAAGTACATACCACCTACGGTTAGTATCAGCAAAGTGATTGCAGGCAGCAACGAGGTTGACGTGTACCCCAATCCTTCAAACGGAGTTGTACGGTTTAAGAGCGATGTAGAACTGAACAATATAAAGGTGGTGAACTCCGCAGGTATCTTAATTGATGAAACCCGGTTAGGTGCAGCTATGACATACCAGTTTCCTGCTCATGCCCCTACCGGATTGTATTACCTGGTGCTTAATAGTGCCGGCAAGACATATGTTGAAAAGATTGTTCTGCAGCGATAAGCCTACACTATTTTAATAATTATTCATCAAAATATTTAAAACTGTAATTCTATGAAAAAACTAATTACGCTCACTGCAATTGTATTGTTGGCCGGTATCGCCGGTCTTGCCCAGATGCCGTCGGGCTTAGATTCTTCTTTCGGTAACAATGGCTTTGTCTATACAATGGTTTATAATGGCTCTTTTGATTTAGGCAATCACATTATTACTTCTGACGGGAAAATACTTGTCGCAGGCAATACGGCAGGTGCCAATGAGGACCTGTATGCCACCAAGTTCAATAAAAACGGCACCCCCGATAACGCTTTTGGCAACGCCGGTAAATCGCAATATGACCCGAAACTGGGTGCCGATGACGCCTGCTACGATGTGGTGGAGCTACCGGACGGCAAGTTTTTGCTTGCGGGCTCCACAGATGGCGCTAACAACAGGGACATCATGCTGCTGCGCCTGAACAGCGATGGAACTATTGACAATACTTTCCAAAACAACGGCCTGCTGGAAGTGAACTTCCAGGGGGATGACATGGTTGAAAAAATAAAGGTGTACAATAATAAGATATACCTTGGAGCCTGGAGTAAAATGAATAACAACCCAACTGATGCGTACATTATACGCCTGAATATGGATGGTACATTGGATCAAACTTTCGGCACATTCAGTTTCACAACTATAGACCCCAAGCCCGGCGATAAAGAATCCATGGATGATTTTATCATCATGAAGGATGGCAGCATAGTGGTGATAGGGAACACTAC
>DATCSV010000451.1:0-7233 GCA_036568285.1 Flavipsychrobacter sp.
CTGGAAGGTGATAATGGCCCTACTATTGAAGAAATAGGCCAGAAGTACGACCTGACCAAAGAACGTATACGCCAGATAAAAGAGCGCGCTATCAAACGCCTGCAGAAAGCCAGGTACAGCAACTCGCTGAAGGGTTATTTGGGATAGTAATAAACTTGTTTTGTGTTAAGCCGTGGTTAATCGCCACGGCTTTTTTGCATTCGGGGGTATACAGGGTGTATTTTTACTATAACAAAAGTAAACACACATGTTGAACACTAACCACGAAGTCTGCGACCGCAAAACGGTAAACCTGTACAATGAGTCGTACTCGCAGAGCTACCGGGACTACGATAATGAGTTCGTCAACACACCATATTATACACTCTTTGTACCCCTGCTGAAAGAGTTGACTCTATCCTTCAACCGGCCGATAAAGGTACTGGACCTGGGCTGCGGAACAGGTAGGTACTTCCACGCATTGCAGAATACTGTGGAACTGACCGGTATAGATATATCAGGCCCTATGCTGGACCTGGCAGTACACCCGCTAAAGGAAGAAGAAGTCAATATTCCTCATATTAACCTGGTCGAAGGCAGTGCCTTTGAGCACGATTTTGGTGGCGAACAGTTCGACCTCATATATTCTATAGGTGTATTGGGCGAACACGCTCCCTTCACAGCGGATATGTGCGACAAGTTGTATAACCTCCTTTCCGATGATGGCATGCTTATGTTTACCGTAGTGGACATAGATGAGCGAAAGAACTTCAAACGCAAGCTGGCTGAAACTGCCTACCCCCTACTGCCGCATAAGATTAAATCCATACTGGACAAACGCTGGGAAACCAACTATATGACCTATAAAGAGCTGGATAGTATGATGAAAGGCAGCCGTTTCGACAATTACAATATTGAAAGGATAAGCCTGGCCAGCAGGGTTTGGACGGGAGCGCACTTGAGGTGTATAGCCAACAAATACGATTCTATCTCGAGGCCCTTCTTCGAGTAAGAGAAAGAAACAGCAAACACAATAGGTAGACAACTACCCCTGAAACGACAGCCAATATTGTACCTCCCAGGAAGAAGGCAGCACCCTCTTGCTTTACCATTTCGAGTGATATATTACGGATATCGGGCAACAGTGCGTCCATACCTAATACCAACTTGCCGGTAGCAACGCTCAGCGCCATAATGACGAACATGATTGGCGGAATGCTTATGTTGGCGGCTACTATGAACAAGGCTTTATTCATCCTGAATAAGATAGCCAATGGTATACCCACCGCCAATTGGAAGCCCCAAATGGGCACTATGCCCATAAACACCCCAAAGCCCATTGACAGCGCCTTGGTATGGTTAGTCTCCCCGGGTGTGGCAAAGATGGCCTGGTACAACATCTTACGCCCTTCGCGGCTGAAGAGGTTACGGACGAAGTCCCGCGGCTTAACCCATAGCACAGACACCAGCACCAGTACGGTATTAAGTACACTGATACGGGTAAAATCCTTCAGTGGCCTGAAGTGGGACACCCTTTCTTCCGGCTTAGGGTAATAGACTGATACCGGTACGCCCCGCACCGCTATCCCACTCCATGAGGCCCGGACTATAACTTCTATCTCAAACTCATATTTAGTAGTGAAATACCGCTTGTTGGCCAGCTGGTGCACAGGATAAGACCTGTAGCCAGACTGTGTATCCTGCAGGCGGATACCTGTATTGACCCAAAACCAGAAATTAGAAAACCGGTTGCCGAAACTGCTTTTGCCAGGCACATTCTCCTGATCGAGGTTGCGGGCACCTATCAGCAGCGTGTTGGGTTCCGCTTCCAGCCAGGTAAGGAACTCCACCAGGTCTTTGGCATAGTGCTGGCCATCACTGTCAAGAGTAATAGCATGGTCGTAGCCCAGCCTTACAGCTTCTTTAAAGCCATTGCGCAGCGCCATGCCTTTGCCTTTGTTAGGCGAATGTGTCACCACATGCACCTGCGGAAAGCCTTTAAGTATCTCCGCCGTATTATCAGTAGAACCGTCGTTGACTACAATAACCTGCTGCGTATAAGTAAGCACATCGTTGAGGACAGCCGCCAGCGTACCCGCATTGTTGTAGGTAGGTATCAGTACACAGGCTTTTAGTTGCCTGAACCTGTCTTCGTAAACGGGCGTATGTATCATGAGGCGGCTGCTAAACTATTGCTTTAAATTCTTTTTGCACAAGGCTATTTTTTCTTCAATGGCTTCTTTTTCGTCTATAGTGGCTATCTCTTTGGTAAGGGCGGCCTGGTAGTAAGCCAAAGCAGCTTTATACCATTGGCGCTGCATGCAGTAGTCGCCCGCTATGCGGTAGGCATCATAATAGTTGGGATTGCTGCGCACAGTGGCTGCGGTGTCAATGGTTTTGCCTTGCAGCAACGCCATCTTATTGGCGCGGAAGGTCAGAAAGTCTTTATAATGTGTGGTGAATATAAAGCTGTCAGCAGGTATGGTGAGCGCCGTTTCTATGATGGCCGTGTCTTTCTTCAGGCCCTGCAGGGCAAACACCTTGCGCAGGTCATAGCAGATGTATTCTCCCAGTTGCCAATTGCCCGTGCTTACCCACATGCGCAGACTGTCGGGCTGAAAAATAACCGAGTGGTGTGCTATGAGCTGGTTGACCGCCTTCTCGTTGCCGTTGCCAATATCGGCATTGCCCAGGCCTCCCCTATCCCTTAGTATGCCCGCCATCTTCTGCGGTGTCAACGGGTAACTGCCGGCCATCAACTCCTGCAAGCGTTGGTAGCGGTATACTGATGCGCTCCGGTCTTTCTGTTCCAGGTTCAGTTCCTGCTGCTCAAATGCCTTACTCTGGTAGTGATTGGTGCATTGGATATTGTCCTTTGCGGGATCGTAGATATCGAGTTGTTTGGGTGTCTTTTCTATCACTACAGCCTTGCCGTCGGCCGCGCTGCCTACCAGGAAGCTTTCGGATACGAACATCTCCCGCGTTTTAGCAATTGCCACGGCTTCCTCTATATTAGCCGCATACTGCAATACCTCCCTGGCCACCAGCGATACGGGCGTGGCAGCACCACCGGGTATGTCCGACCGGGCAGCGTTGATGGTGACAGTAAGACCTTTTTCATTCATTCCGGAGACTACACCGGTAAAACCTCCCCAGGTAATGAAAGCGAACTTGTGCCCTTTTTCAGGGTTGTAGAAGGCCACAATCTTATTCTCAGCAAATTTGTCCCCTACCCAAAAGTCGAAATTGCGGCCTATGAGCATAGAGCCATCGGCAGTTTTATTGCCCCAGGCACCAAATGAGGTACAGCCTACCAGCATCAGATTCTGAAGGGCATGGCCTATGTCGTGGGCGGCATGGTAGTTCATCAGGCGGCTGTAATTGTCGCCTATCCAATCAAAGCTATCGGAGGCGGAGCGGGATATACCGTATATCTCCTGTTTGTATTCGTCTTTCACATGCGCCGGCAAGTCGCGGTTCATGAAACCAATGATGTACTTCAGGAATTTAAGGTATCCATCACTGGGTATCATTTGCTTTATCTGGTCGGTAAAGGCTACCTCCTGGTATATTATCTGCCGGCGGGAGAGCTTGCCATTCTTTACACCCAGCGCGTAGGGACTACCCGACACGTACATTTCATGTAATCCATATTCATTCTTCCTAATCCAGTTATTACCAATAGTGTATAAACTGTTATTTACATGATCAGTTTCAACTTTAACCACTGAACTATCTGCTATTACGGGCGGGTCGAATTCGGAAACATTGTAGATGTAAACACCCAGCACCGCGCATACCAGCAGGAATATACCCAGCGCTATGGCTGTAGTCTTCAGTATCTTCCTGATAATTTTCATGCGTGCAAAGATAGTTGTTAGTGATGAGTGGCGAGCCATACACGATAAGTGGTTTGCTCATTATACTTTACCCCCTCCACGCTCCGGTGGGAAATACATTTTTCCAAATGTGTTGTATGACTGTTGGCGTGGTTTCATTTTCTCTTCCTCTCTCCTGTCTGCACCGGCATGCAACTGGCGCACTTCTTCCTCAGTAAGTATTTTAGGTGGCGGCGCTGCTGCTTCGGCAGCTTTGCCCTGCTTGTAGAGGCTGGCGCCTAGCAGGTCGGTGGCGCGGAGTTGGCGTTTTTCCAGAAGGGCAAGGTATTGTTGGGTTAACCCCTCCGACTCCCCTCCCGCCAATGGCGGGATAAATTCCGGGGAGAGATGTTGTAAATTAGTTTGTTCCAAAATGATGCCGGGTTCTTCAGCAGGATTTTTTTCAGACGCGAGTAAAGCCACCCCAACCCCTACAGGGAGGGGAGCTTCTGTTTTTTGTTCCGTTTTGTTCCCTTGTTCCGTATCTGATTTTTTCCGGGTGCGGGGCAGCATGATGAGGCCGGGAGGAAGGTCGGGGTTGACGGGGGCTGTTGGGTCGTCGCAGGGGCGGCCATCAATATAGATATTGAACTGCGATAGCTGCGGGTCGGTAATGTTGCGGGCGCGGTTGCACATCTCCTCCAGGCGGGTGTCTACTTCTATGGCTTTGATGATGTCGCGCGGACGCGGATCCTCAAATATCAGTTTGTAGGTATCGCCGTCCTTGACATAACGGCCTACTTTCATCTCGCACGTAGCGAGCTGGGTGAGTATCTCCCGCTTTTTCAGGATACTGAGCAGGGGCACTTTCTGCTGCTCGGTGTGCAGGCGGTAGGCCTCGGCATAGGCGCGGTGGCGGATGTGCGCTGTAGCTTCTTCTATCTCCGCCGCTACCTCCGGGTGGTGGCGCAGCAGCCGTTCGGCAGATTTGCGGGCGCTTTCCTCGTCTGTACATTTGGGATAAGCCTTTTGGTAGGCTATTGTCTTGTCGCCGTGTTTTATCATCTCGATGATGAAGGTTTGGTGGGCTTGTTTCATGGTTATTAGATTTTAGATGTTGGATATTAGATAGTGGTTAGTGGTTAGTGGTTAGTGGTTGCCTGAATCAGGATAGGCAGGATTTCAGGATGAACCGGATGGGTGAAGCCTATACCAAGGTTGTCTACTATAACAAATTTACATCAATAAATTAATAATAACGAATATTTTTTATTGAGCGGACATTTTTCTTATCCCGGGTCTGAGCGGGATGCTCAGACCAGTAGTGAGAATACAAGGTAGCAATGTGATAACACCGACCACAAGAAAAATTTTCATAAAAAAATACGAGGAGGAATATATTTGTACCATGTTAAAACTCCCTGTAATTCTTATATGCCTGCTACAGACGACTGTATGTTCAGCACAATATTATCCGGAACATGGCATCAGAATAGTCGACAGCAATTATGTACCATCAGCTAAGTATATCACCACTGAGGTATTATCAAACTCATATTGCAGAGAGGGACTACCAGCCATATTTGACGAGCTTTATGCAGCGCTGGAAAAACACGGCGGAAACGTAGCATCAATATATACCTATAGCTATAAAAGAGGTATTCGCAATGTAAATACTGTGTTTGCAGATATATGGATAACCAAAGATGCAGAACACATGGACCTTATTCCCGAAAATCAATATTTCGATTCAATAAAAAGAGAGCTTACCAAAGGGGAAAAAGCAATATCTCATTTAATCATATTATCTGCACCACATAAACCTTCTTCGGACATGGGCGTTGCAATCATCAATGTACAACTGAATAGTACTGCTGAAAAAGAGTTGTGTGCCATGCAACAATATGCTTTTTGTGATTTTATACTGGAAAAAGAAGCAAAAATCATTCTTACGACCTATTACAACGCCTCGGATAGAGGCAAAGCAGGATTTCCGGCAAATACAATGAAAGACGATGATTTTATCATTAATATAAATCCCGGAGACATATATTGTTTAGCTTACCTAAAAAAGAGTTATACGCGTGGGGAAATATTTGCCCTGCCGTTTAACATAGGATATCGCCTATATAGATGGTACGCAATGAAGCATGAGTAAGGGGCGCATGTTATACTTCTCCACAATACATTCGGAGATGTTTCAATGCGCTGTCGCTTCTTTCGACATGGCAGCACTATTATCAATACAGCTATGTCGCCGGCATTTTGTAATATAGATTATAGAATTATTTTTGCCTAAACATCAAAACATCCTTATGAAAACCCTTATAACAACACTCGTAGCCGCCTTGCTCTCTGTTCATGTTATGGCCCAGGATGAGCCAACGACCAGTGGACTCCCGACACAAGATACTATAACAATAAGGAGTGGTTTTGGAGGAACCAAGTACGCCATTGATGGTCGCTCCCTGAATAAGCAGCAGTTGAGTGATATCCTGCGAACAAGTGATAATGCAAGACCTTATGCAGACGCCGCAAAGACGTTCCGGTTAGTATCTGCTCTATCAGGTTGCCTGGGCGGTGCCTTACTGGGTTACCAGGTAGCTAATAACCTGACAAGCGGTACTTTTCAAATGCCATTTTTGTACGTAAGTGGCGCCCTGGTGGGATTGAGCATTGCCACAGGTGTGACCGCGTCAAATAACATCAGACGGGGTGCCAGAGCCTATAATGATGAAATGCGCGGAGGAGTATCGAAGGTGCAGCCTCAACTACAAGTTGGCTTCGGTGGTAACGGTGTAGGGTTGGCGCTGAGGTTTTAGTAGAGGTTTATCATCAGAGTAGACGGGATGGCATTTACACGTGGTATCTTATTCTTCCGGCACAAAAGATTCTGTAAAAACTTTACGTGCTAGGTTGACACTTACAGCAATCTGTGAATGGCCTATTCCAAATACATTAAAATCATCCTGGAATACATTGTAGCCATAGGTCAGGTTCATATAGCCGAAAACCGACAAACCAGCTTTTGGCATGAATACTGTATGCTCCCGCCCTTTAAAATCTGTGTATCCCCTGAGTTCCAATCCCATCATGAGTAAATTGGAGCCACATTCCGCACCGGCTTTGTATCCGTAAAAGAAACTACTAGGATTGTCGTATGTAGCTAGGTTAATCTCGCCCGCAGCATACACAACAAAATGGGTTGCGCCATGCATATTATTGGCATTAGCACCAAGACATGAAACACCTAACGAACTAAACCAAGATTTGTTCCAACCCGCATCGGCATGTAACCCCCAGAAGAATGTGTTTTTGTATTTGATATTATTGGTGCTATAAGTGCTATCATACTGGCAAAAGGCAGTGACATTAGAAAAAAGCAAAAGAATCGTAACTACAATACGCATAGCAGAAGTGATAAATTTACCTGAAT
>DATCSV010000452.1:0-3235 GCA_036568285.1 Flavipsychrobacter sp.
CAATATAAACAGCGGTATAACAAAATAGGCAGACCAGATCAACAGGTCGCTGAGAATATACAGCCAACCGTGAAAATCTGTCCAGTTTCCGCTCTGCCAGGCAGGGCTGAAACCTTCCTGCCTAAACAGGCTCTTAAAGAAGTCAGATACTTCTTGCATAAGCAGCAGGGAGCTTTTACCTTTTGTTTGTTCCGCTATTACACGGCTTTCGTTCCAAAATAATCTCTCAAAGTTATACTAATAACCAGCACAGGCACAACACAGAAATGTACTTAACGATACGTTAGTAAAGAAGACTAACTAAGAGCCTGGAACGCAAGCCAGGCGCAGACATAAGCAAGGCCCAACATGTAAACGAATTGTAAAGCAGGGTATTTCCAACTGCGGGTTTCCCTTTTTACAATGGCCAGCGTACTCATGCATTGCATAGCAAAAACGTAGAATATAAGTAGCGACACCCCGGATGCTAAAGTATAAACCGGCGAACCGTCGGGGCGGCGGGCGGCACGCATCTTCTCCCGTATAGTATCACTGCTCTCATCACTTTCCACGCTATACAATGTAGCCATAGTGCCCACAAATACCTCGCGCGCTGCAAATGACGTGATGATGGCGATACCTATCTTCCAGTCGTAACCCAGGGGGCGTATAGCAGGTTCTATGGCTTTGCCCATAATACCCGCATAAGAGCTCTCGAGCCTTTCCGTATTCTCCTGCCGCTCCAGGCTTTGCACTTGCCCGGGGTACTGACTTTTCAGGGTTTCATACTTTGCAGTTACTTCGTCCATACTGCCGGGAGGGCCAAAAGTAGCCAGCACCCACAGTATCAACGATATTATCATAATAACTTTACCGGCATCTACCACGAATATTTTGGCCTTTTCTACCATGGTGGTCAAAATATTGTTCCAGCGCGGTGCACGGTATACGGGCAGCTCCATCAGGAAGTAACTCCGCTCCTTCACCCTGATCATCCAGCTCATTACTTTGGATACCAGCAAAGCCATAACAAAGCCCAACAAGTACAAACCCATCAGCACCAGTCCTTGCAGGTTGAATATCAAAAGGCTTCTATCGGGTATCACCAGGCCGATAAGTATAGTATATACCGGCAGCCTGGCCGAACAACTCATGAGCGGCGTCACCATAATGGTGATGAGCCTTTCCTTCCTGTTCTGTATCGTACGGGCAGCCATCACAGCAGGCACGGCGCAGGCCATACCACTTATCAGCGGCATCACAGAGCGGCCGTTCAACCCCACACTGCGCATCAGCCTGTCTGACAGGAAACTGATACGCGCCATATAACCAGTATCTTCCAGCAGGGTGATGAAGCCAAACAGTATCATTATCTGTGGTATGAATATGGCAATACCGCCTAAACCTGCCAGCACACCATTCAACAGAAGATCTTTGAAGAACCCGTTTGCCATTACACCATCCAGCCAGCCGCTGGTATAGCTAAACAGGCTTTCTACCCAAGTCATCGGGTATTCAGCCAGCCAGAAGATACTCTGGAACATAAGGAACAGTACCAGCAGCAATACGAGATTGCCCCAGAGTGGGTGCAGCAGTACCTTGTCCAACCTGTCTGTCATCATGCTCTGCTTCAGCGGGCTGGCTTCTACCACAGCTTTATCCATAATGGCGCCTATTTTCCTGTAGCGCTCCATCACCTCTTCTGCCTGCACTTTAGCCTTGTGAAAACCCGACTGGTCTACCAGGGCGGCTATGCGCATACGCTGGGCGGCATTCAGAAAAGATAGGTCCATATAGCTGCAGGCTACCTGTAGTGCGCTGTACCGGCTTTCCAGCTTGCATATTTCCTGTACTTCATCCAGCCAGGGCCCGGCCTGCGCCTTTATATCTATAAATTCCCTGTTGTGGATGGTAGAGGTAGCCAGCCTCATATCAGCCACTGTCTTTTTCAGTTGACTGATTCCTTTGTTCCTGCGCGGATTTATTTTGACAACAGGCACCCCCATCATCCGCTCCAACTCTTCTATATCTACCTCAATTCCTTTGCGCCGGGCAATATCATTCATAGTGAGTGCTATGATAACCGGTATGCCCATATCCATGATCTGTGAGCAGAACAGCAGATTTCGTCTCAGGTTAGACGCATCGGCTATG
Organism: Flavipsychrobacter sp.; assembly: GCA_036568285.1. Lineage (GTDB taxonomy): Bacteria > Bacteroidota > Bacteroidia > Chitinophagales > Chitinophagaceae > UBA5543. Next base: position 2,134 of record DATCSV010000452.1, read on the forward strand.
GCAATGATCATATCCGGCCGGTCTTTGTGGTTTCGGTTCAGCAGCACCTCGCAGGTCACCTGTTCGTCTGCACTCTTGGGGTACAGGCTGTAGGTGCCGGGCAGGTCCAGTACATTGGCTGTAAGCGAGTCGGCGATGCGGCATATACCCGTTTTCTTATCCACCGTTACGCCGGGGAAGTTACCCACACGCTGGTTAAGGCCTGTAAGACTGTTGAATAAAGAACTTTTGCCGCTATTGGGGTTGCCTACAAGCGCTATGGTAAATGATGCCCGCATGAATAAGAGCGCAAATTTACCATTATCTGGCTGTCTTTGTATTTTTCTGCGCTTAAACCTGCCATATTATTCCCGAATATGAAAATCAGGAATGGTTATCGCATCAGCATAACATTGCCGGCTATTTGCTGTTTTTGCACCTTGCCTTTGGCACGATACTCTACTATATATATGTACACGCCCTGCGGCGCCCATTCATAATTGGTCCGGCCGTTCCAACCCTCATTTACATCTTCTGCCTGGTACACTATATTGCCCCAACGGTTATATATACGTATACTAAATTCATCTACCGGGCACTTCAGCAGGGCACGGAAGATATTGTTGGCAGAACCGGATACGGGTGTAAATGCATTAGGGAAAACAATACAGTCGTCGCACGACTGGTGGTACACCCATATCGAGTCGATATAAGAACCACACTCGTTGGTGGCAGCCCGTTGATACAATCCCTCCCTTTCGGGCATTACACAGCAACTGATACTGCCCGTGTTCCATTTGTAAGTAACGCCATCTGCATTTTTTCCTATCAGTTTCAGGTCGTTTTCGCACATCACCGCTTTATTCGCCAGTTCTTCATGCGGTGTGTACTTCACGTCAATGTTCACCGGCGATTTCTCACTTTCGCACTTGCCTATGGTTTGGGTGATAAAAAGGGAATAGGTTCCCGGTTCGAATGTAACGACAGGGGGTTGCAGGGTATTGCCAATGTGCCCGTTTGCATGGGTGTACCAGGTGATATTCTCACCCGGTACTTTGATTTTCGGGTGTTCAACAAATTGGCAAATCATAGTGTCGGCAGGAGGCGGCGCGGGTGTTGGGGG